>JAGRAW010000110.1 GCA_020434415.1 Bdellovibrionales bacterium | reverse complement strand
ATTATGCTCCGAACGCACGAGCGATGAACCTTTTCGGTCATGGCATCGAAGGGGAAGATTGGCTAGCGAAGCTCGAGGCCCGGTATGCCAAAGTGCTTACAAAGCTGAAGCATGGTGTATTTGACCGCATTCTATTGGTCGGAGACTTCGCTCTCCTTGACGAAGACATCGATGACGCGATGGCACAGGCGCTACTCAAAGTGGAAGTCAGTGTCGCCATCACGCCCCGAGGTTTTATCTCGGGCGAGGGCCCTGATGACACGCAGCCGCTTGGCGCTCACCAGCTCTGTTCGGTCGTCTTGCCCGGCCGGACCGTCAATGAAAAGAACGGGGTCTTCGTCAACCGGCAACTCCGCTTCCAGCGTCTTCGAACTTTGCTGGCTCCGCAGTTCGGAAGTTATCCGGAGTGGTTACTACTGGGTAAGATTGCGAAGGCCGCAGGCAGCGGTATCATTCCCGATACAATCGCCGATGACCGGAGCATGTTCAGGCACATGACGAAGCACTACGAGCCGCTCCGCGAGCTTACCTTGGCTCGTATCGGCGAGTGGGGACTAGCGTGGGAGCAATTGAAAGCTTCCGCCGGTAGTGGTGAGGAACAAAGCGCGGGAGCGGTGTAGCAGATGGATGACCTACTTTCGGTCGGAATCGTGGTAGTGAAAGCTGCCGTGGTAATGGGAGCTGTGCTCCACCTCGCGGCGCTGACCACCTGGGTAGAACGAAAAGCGTCGGCACTGATTCAGAATCGGATCGGGGCGAATCGTGCCGCGATATTCGGCTTCGATCTCGCCGGTATCATCAACACCCTGGTGGCTGACCCGGTAAAGGCGCTCACGAAGGAAGATTTCGTTCCGAAGGGTGTGAGTCAATTCATGCATTCGCTGGCGCCGTTCATGGGGATGTTTCCGGTAATCATCTCCTTTGCGGTCATTCCGTTCGGGCCTCCGATCGTCCTCGATGATCGAGTGATTACCCTGCAGCTTGCCGAGCTGAACGTCGGTATCTTGTATGTGCTCGCGATGGGGTCTTTAGCTGTCTACGGCACGGTGCTCGCGGGGTGGGTGTCCAAAAACAAGTTTTCGTTGATGGGAAGCCTTCGTGCGAGCGCGCAGATGATTTCCTACGAAATCACCATGGGCATCAGCATCATCGGTCTTCTTGCACTCTATCAGACGCTGGACTTCGCCTCGATTGTCGAGCAGCAGAGCGGGACAGTGCTGGGGTTCTTGCCGAAGTGGGGCATTTTCATGTCTCCGTTCAACTGGATTGCCTTTATCCTGTTTTTCGTTTCCGTCATGGCTGAGACGAAGCGGGCCCCGTTCGATTTGCCGGAAAGCGAATCCGAGCTGGTTGCGGGGTACATGACCGAATACTCCGGCATGAAGTTTCTATTGTTCTGGCTCGGCGAGTTCGCGGAAATCGTTGTTGCCTCAGCGCTTGTCGTGGTGCTTTTCTTCGGCGGTTGGCAACTGCCGTACATCGATGTCAGTAAATTTACGCTGGGACCGCTCATCGGGGCGATGGTGTTTGGGGCGAAGGTCAGCGCATTCTGCGTGCTCCAGGTGATCATTCGGTGGTCGGTGCCGCGGTTTCGTTATGATCAACTGCTTAACCTCTGTTGGAAATTGATGCTGCCGATCGCCCTTGGCAACTTGGTAGCCACGATTGCCTGGATGATCTGGTTGGATAGTTAGGAGGAGGGGATGATTGTTGCAATGTGGATTTTTGGCGTTCTCACGGTGCTTTCCGCGCTGGGGGTCGTCTTTGCACCGCGTCCTCTGCATAGCGCATTGTGGCTGGTGGGAACCTTGTTCTTCCTGGCAGTCCATTTTGCCTTGATGGGGGCCGACTTTATTGCGGCGCTACAGGTAGTGGTCTATGCCGGCGCAATTATGGTGCTGGTAGTGTTCGTTATAATGCTACTCGGCCTTGATGAAGGACCGACTCAAAATCAATCGCGGCTCACTCTTTACAGTGGCGCTATCTTCTGCGGTCTTTTCCTAGGCCTGCTCTTGTTCGCCTTCACCCATCAGTTGTCCTTTCCTATCGGTAGTGGCGTCAGTAACGGCAGTGTCGGTGACCCACGTGAGGTCGGACGGGTACTCGTGACAGATTTTCTTTACGCGTTCGAGGTCATAGCGCTCCTGCTGTTCGCGGCAATTATCGGGGCCGTTTTGCTCGCAAACGACCGGAAGCGACCGCTGATGCCGGGAAGAGGGTTGAAGGCAGTCCAGGGATCGGCGAACGACGCTGCATCGGTAGAGGCTTAGCAATGGAAGTCACTCAATTCTATCTCGTCCTTGGTGCAGTGCTGTTTACGCTCGGCACCCTCGGAGTGCTGATTCGACGAAACACCATCGTTATCTTCATGTGTATCGAGCTCATGCTGAACTCGGTGAACCTGACGATGGTGGCACTCTCTCGGCAGTTTGGAGAGGTAAGCGGTCAAGTGTTCGTGTTCTTTGTGATGGCTGTCGCTGCTGCCGAGGCCGCGGTCGGGCTCGCGATCATTATGACGGCATTTCGCAATTATCATTCGGTGCGCACCACTGACGTGCACGATTTAGCGGGCTAATACAGGGAAAAGGCTCGACAGCTCATGAATATCTTAGGTTCCACCCTTACCGGTCAGGTCACGGAGAACTTGCTCTTAGTCCTTATCCCGCTGTTTCCTCTCGTCGGAGCGGCGTTGCTGGGGGTGGCGGTCGGTATTCGGGAAGACCGACGCTGGCAGGCCGGATGGGCGGCAACCCTCTTTGCCGTGTGCTCCTTTGTCGTCACGGTAAAATTGTTTTTGGGAATCGGTGATGCCCAGGAGGCCTTTCGTTACACTGCCTGGAGGTGGTTTGAATCCGGTCAGCTTTCGGTCGCCCTCGCCCTACGCATGGACCGTCTGGCCGGCGTGATGACGCTGGTGGTGACCGGCGTCGGTTCGCTTATCCATCTCTATGCGATTGGCTACATGCATGAAGATGAAAGTCGCCCCCGGTTCTTCTGCTATCTGAACCTGTTCCTCTTCGCGATGCTGTTGCTTGTCCTCGGTGAGAACTTGCTCGTGATGTTTGTCGGTTGGGAAGGCGTCGGCCTTTGTTCCTACTTGCTCATCGGCTTCTGGTACCGAGAAATGCCGAACGCCGATGCGGGACAAAAGGCGTTTGTCGTAAATCGCATTGGCGACGCCGGATTCTTGTTAGGCATTTTCGTGCTGTTCTGGAATCTCGGGACCGTGAGTTTTCCGGAATTGCAGGGACTGGTCGGCCAGCTCCCGCCGTATTTGGCCGAGACCGCAGCACTGCTATTGTTCGTCGGGGCGGTCGGCAAGAGCGCCCAGATTCCACTGTTCGTCTGGCTTCCTGACGCGATGGCCGGCCCGACGCCGGTGTCCGCTCTTATCCACGCGGCCACGATGGTTACGGCCGGCGTCTATATGGTGACAAGACTCGGTGCCCTGTACGTGCTCGCGCCAACGGCGCTCGCGGTCATCGCGGTTGTTGGTACGGCTACCGCTCTTCTCGCGGCGACCATTGCGCTCGCGCAAAACGACATCAAGAAGGTGCTCGCCTATTCGACGGTCAGCCAACTCGGCTACATGTTCATGGCCCTCGGTGCGGCGGCATTCTCCAACGGGATCTATCATGTCGTGACACACGCTTTTTTCAAAGCTTGTTTGTTTATGGCGGCAGGGTCGGTCATCGTCGGCTGTCATCACGAGCAGGATATGCGCCACTATGGCGGCCTTCGAAAGTCGATGCCGTTGACCTTCCTTGCCTACCTCGCAGCGACGTATGCGATTACAGGCTTACCTTTCGGAGCGGGATTCTTTTCGAAAGACGCGATTCTGTGGGCGGTGTATTCCCATGAGATCGTGCTCTTCGGCACTCCGATCAATCGTGTGTTGTGGGGGGTGGGGCTATTTACCGCCTTTCTCACCGCGTTCTACATGACCCGATCCTTGATGATGACGTTTTTTGGTGAGTATCGCGGGCACGAGCATCCGCACGAGTCGCCCTGGACGATGACGACGCCGATTCTGATTCTCGCGGTGCCTTCGTTGGCGTTCGGCTTCTTGTTCGGAGAGGAGTTTTTACACTTTCTTGCTGCTTGGGGGCGGGAGGACCTGAATGTCGGCCATGCGGTGCTTGCAGAGAATGCGACCTACCACTTGCTCGAAATGATTTCCATGGGAATCGCTGTCGCCGGAGTAGCTCTTGCTGCATTTATCTACGGCTTGCAGCCACGTCTGGTCGACTCCCTGCTCCGCGCGGCAGCGGTATGCCGCGGGGTGCACCGAGCGCTGCTCAACAAGTGGTGGATAGACGAGCTGTATGATGCGCTCATCGTCGCACCGCTACGTAAAGTTTCCGCGGTGTTGTTTTCGGTTCTGGATCGCGCACTGATTGATGGGACGGTCAACGGCACCGCCCTTTTTATGGCAGCAAACGGGGAAATCGTGCGCCGCATGCACACGGGACGAGTCAGTTCTTACGCGATGGTGCTGTTTGCCGGAACGATTGCCGCAATAATTTTCTGGATCGTGCTGTAGGAGAGCGCAATGCCGATAGAGCTACAAATCGAAGGTTCAAGGCTGCTCACGCTGACGATGCTCAGTCCGCTCTTGGGCGTGCTGCTCGTCGGCCTCGTGCCGGCGACGCAGCCGGGGCGAGCGCGAGGTGCCGCAATTCTTTCAGCGAGCATTACCTTTCTGCTTTCATTCAATGTGCTTTCGAGATTCGTCACCCACGGACGCGGATTTCAGTTCGCGGAACGGGTCGAATGGCTGCCCGCGCTGGGGATCGATTATATTCTCGGGATTGATGGCATTAGTCTTTGGCTGATCGTGCTGACAACCTTGTTGACCCTTCTGGTCGTGATAGCCTCGACCAGTATCCACGAGAAGCTGCGAGCCTACCTTGCCAGTATGCTGTTTCTCGAGGTGGGCATGCTAGGCGCGTTCATGGCGCTTGATGCTTTGACGTTCTATGTCTTCTGGGAGTTGATGCTCGTCCCGATGTATTTTCTGATCGGGATTTGGGGCGGTTCGCGGCGGATTTATGCGGCGTTGAAGTTTTTCCTTTATACCGCGTTCGGTAGCTTGTTGATGCTGGTGGCGATTGTCTATCTTGCATTCGCTCATCAGGATCAGTTCGGTGAGGTGAGTTTTTTCCTCGGCGACTGGGTCAACTTGCAGCTTTCTGTTCGAGAGGAGCTGCTATTGTTCTCCGCTTTCGCGTTGGCATTTGCCATCAAGGTGCCGGTGTTTCCGTTCCATACGTGGCTTCCGGATGCCCACGTAGAAGCGCCGACCGGCGGTTCGGTGATCCTTGCCGGGGTGCTGCTTAAAATGGGCCTCTACGGTCTGATCCGCTTCGGAATACCGGTGTTTCCGTTCGCGACTCATGCAGCAGCTCCCACGTTTGCGGTGCTCGGTGTCATCGGTATCGTCTTTGGCGCGTTGGTGGCCTGGATGCAGACCGACATCAAGAAGCTTGTGGCATACTCTTCGGTGAGCCACCTCGGCTTTTGCGTACTCGGCTATGCCGCGATTAACATTCAGGGCATGCAGGGGTCGATACTCCAGATGCTGAACCACGGGGTGTCAACAGCAGCTTTGTTCTTCCTGGTCGGTGTTGTCTACGACCGCAAGCACACCCGATTGTGTGCTGATTATGGCGGATTAGCTCGTAAGACACCGGTGTTCGCTTTTGTCTTTCTAGTCTTCACGCTGAGTTCGGTCGGTCTGCCTTTGACGAACGGCTTCGTCGGTGAATTCTTGATTCTACTTGGGAGCTTCCAATTCAGCCCCGTGCTGGCTGCGGTGGCAGTGACCGGTGTCATTTTCGGCGCAATGTACATGCTGTCGCTCTATCGTCGTATAATGTTCGGTCCATTCGATGAGGCGAAGAACGGGGATTTGACGGATCTCACGATGCGTGAGCGGCTGGTATTCGCTCCCTTGTTCGCACTGGTGTTCGTTATCGGTTTGTATCCGCAGTTTATCCTCGATGATATCGCCCCGCCTTCCCGGCGATTGCTGGAGCACTTGCGGGGAAAGGAACCGGCGCAGGCACCAGCCGCACTGGAAGATGGGGTGCAATCGGCGCGATCGGTCACCGCACCTGCCGACACCGATACGGTAGATTATGCGATCCGAGTTCGAACTGAAGAAGGGGTCCAGGGATGAATCCGAATGATGTCTTAGCCGCGCTCCCGCTTGGGGTGCTGACCGCAGTCACGATGACGATGCTGCTGCTTGACCTCTTTGGCCTCTGCACGAGCAGGCTGTTATGGGGACTTTCGGCATGCTTCTTGGCGTGGGTCTTCTCTTGCACCCAGTTCTATATTTCGGAAGTCGGATTCAGCGGTCTCGTTTTCGTTGACGGGTACACGACAGTGCTTTCGACCCTGATTCTTGCGGGAACTGCGCTAAGCTTGCTGTTGAGTCATAAATATCTGGGGCTGCAGCGGGCCCAAACGAGCATTGATGTCGATGTGCTGATACTGCTTGCCGCAGCCGGTGGCTTGGTCATGGTTGCCGCCGCTCACCTGATCGTTATTTTCATCGGTTTCGAATTGTTGTCGGTCTGCGTGTATGTGCTGACCGGGATCGCGCGCAAGGAGCGCGCGTCAGCGGAAGGTGCCCTCAAATACTTTCTGCTTGGCGCTTTCAGTTCGGCGTTTCTGCTCTACGGCATGGCGTTGGTCTATGGTGCGACCGGGACGATGTTTATCGAGGAGATCGGCCAGGTCGGAGGCCCGGACAATGTCCTGCTGCTGATCGGCATTGGCCTGCTGATCTTCGGATTCGGATTCAAGGTGAGCCTCGTGCCGTTTCACCTTTGGACGCCCGATGTGTATCAAGGCGCGCCGGTATCGGTTACCACCTTTATGGCAGTGGTCGTGAAGACGGCGGCCTTCGGAACATTTCTGCGATTGATGTATGTCGCGTTCGGAGGAATGACGGAATGGTGGGAAGGGCTTATCTGGACGCTTTGCGTGCTGACGATGACCGTCGGAAACCTCGCTGCGCTGCGCCAGTCCAGTGTGAAGCGTATGCTTGCTTACTCGAGCATCGCCCATGCGGGCTACGCTTTGATGGGCTTTCTTGCGCTCGGACCCGCGGGTGGAGCGGAAGCGACGGTGTTCTACCTCTTGGCGTACGGATTGATGACGGTAGCGTCGTTTGGCGTGGTCTTGGTCGCGACAGCGGGCAGCGATGCGCAGTACGGAAACGACGATATCAGTTCGCTCTCCGGGCTGGGATTCAGTCATCCCTTCCTCGGCGTGGTCATGACCGTCTCGATGCTTTCTCTTGCCGGGATGCCGCCGCTTGCCGGCTTTATGGGCAAGCTGTACCTGTTCAGCGCTGCGATCAATAGCGGTTTTGTCGGTCTAGCCGTCATAGCAGCGCTCAATTCGGTAGTGTCTCTCTACTACTACCTCCGGGTGCTGGTGGTGATGTACTTCAGCGGTGAGCGCACGTTGAGTTGGGCTCCACCGCGTGGTTTGGAGTGGGCGCCGAAAGCCTCGCTTGGTCTGGTAACGGTGGGTACGGTCTTCTTCGGCTTGTTCTCCTATTTGTGTTACCCGGCGATCGAGGTTGCAATCAAGAGTCTTGGCTGACGGTTCGCCTGCAGACAGCGACTTTTTCGCCTACCAATTCGCCCTCGCAGAGGTCGAAGAACTCGACGATCTCGAACTGCTCCACGGTGCACCGTTCTCAGCTGCGCCTGCTGACCAGCGACCTGTGTTTCGCCGTGCGGTGCTTTCGCTTGGCACCGAAAAGTCGCCACTACTGGCTGCCGCGGTGGAAGGCGTGAAGGGAAGTATCACCAGCCAAATCGCGGTGCAGATGTCGATTCGGGCGATTGTGGAAGCAGCGACAGCGCACGTCGAGACGCTCCCCCAAGTGAGAAGAGCGGAAGGAGCCCTGGCCACCGACATCATTCGCTCCGCGTTCAAAGAAGCCAATCGGCAGGTGTACGAGTATGCGCATAAGATGCGAGCAGGAGGTCGTATCGCAGCCACCGGTTTCGTGTCCGTGTATGATGGTCGACGTTTTAGCGTCGCTCGCGTCGGAGGTTTCGAGAGCTACATTTGGCGGCAAGGAGCGTTCTCGCCGCTCTACGAGCCTCAACAGGCCACTGCTCAAACTACCCCGGGCATTCTTCAAAGATTTATCGGAGCGAACAGTCAGATTTTGGTTGACCTGGCTTCCGTCGTTGTGCAGGAAGGGGATGTGCTGGTGGTGACTTCCCTTCCGCCAAGTGAGGCGCTGACTCGGACGGCGTCGGAGATTCTGGGGTCTTGCGCCGGGCCGCAGGACGCTGCGCGCCGGATAGCGCAACGGGGATTTTGGCTTCAGGCGGCAGTCGGCAGCGGCCCGGAGTATGCACTTGAGAAGAATATCTTTGTTGCTGTGCTTACGGTCGGTCGGCCGACTATTTCACTGACGCGAGTCGTCGAGGAGAGTTAGGAATGCTGGAATTCTGCCTGCTGTCCAGCGGTAGTCGAGCAAACGCTATCTATGTCGCTGCCGGCTCGACGCGGGTGCTCATCGATTGCGGGTTGAGTGCGAAACAAGCGGCGATGCGGCTACGGTCGATCGATGTCGACCCCGACAGCATCGATGCAATCGTGCTGACCCACGAGCATGACGATCATGTGTGTGGGGTCCGTGTCTTTGCAAAACGTCACAAGACAACAGTGCTAGCCAACCGCCAAACGATGGGTTCCTCCCGCCATCTCGCGGAAATTCCGCTGGAACAGCGTGGAGAGTTCGACTCCGGTGCGCCGTTCAAGGTCGGAGAACTGACCTTCGATCCCTTCAGTATCTCGCACGATGCGAGCGATCCGGTCGCCTTTCGAGTCTCAGCGGGGGAGCGCACACTGGGAGTTGTCACCGACTTGGGGCAGGTAACGACCCTGGTAGAGGAGCGAGTCAGAAATCTCGATGCACTGATTTTGGAATCCAATCATGATCCCGGTATGCTGTTCGATGCTCCTTACCCCTGGGACGTCAAGCAGCGTATCTCCGGTCGTCACGGACATTTGAGCAACGCTACCGCGGGCGAGGTACTCGAGGAAATCAGTCGAAGCGACGGTAGTCGGCTCCGCTACGCCGTAGCTGCGCACATCAGCGAAAACAGCAATAGGCCGGATCTTGCGTTGCACTGCTTTCGCACCGCCTGGGCTCGCGGGGGACAGCTTCACTGTCCCGAGTTTCATGCTGCCGGTGTGTTGGCGCCAAGCCCGCTTTTTCGCTTGTAGCGGGGGCGGGTGGAGTATCCTGCACTTTTTCAGCGAATTGATGAAGCAGGACGCTAGGAATAGGCGGCTGTCGCGACTTTTTCATCAGCCTGATAGAGTCAAAGATCTAGTGTTGGACACCAATCAGAGGGTTTCCGGATTGGGGCGCTGGGTTGGGCAAACCCCCATGCTGCTACTCGATTCCGGTTTGTTGAATCAGTAACTCAGGAGAACGCTCATGTGTCTGGAATTGCCCACCCTACGAGTGAGGTAGTTCTTCGGACCGGCAAAAACGACTATGATCCCACGGTATTCCCGACCGGAAATGACTGCGCTGTGGAGCGATGAGGCGCGCTTCTCGCTCTGGCTAGAGGTTGAACTTGCAGCGATGGAGGCGATGGTGGAGCTCGGTATGGTGCCGGCCTCTGCCTACGACAATGTCCGCAAGAACGCGAAGTTCGATGCCGAACGCATTAATGAAATCGAGGCGAAGGTGAAACATGATGTGATCGCTTTCCTCACGAACGTGGCGGAGCACGCGGGAGAAGATGCGCGCTTTCTTCATCTCGGAATGACTTCCTCGGATTTGCTCGATACCGCCTTTGCCCTGCAGCTCTGTCGCGCAACGGATCTGATTCTCAAGCAGCTCGAGATGTTGCTCGCTGCCGCGAAAGAACAGGCGTTTCGTCATCGCACCACCGTTTGTATCGGCCGCTCTCACGGTATTCATGCTGAACCAACGACTTTCGGTCTGAAGGCAGCCGGATGGTATGCCGAGCTGCAGCGAGGCAAAAAGCGCATCGAGGCGGCAAGACAAGATGTGGCAATGGGGGCCATCTCGGGACCGGTCGGTACTTTTGCCCATCTTAGTCCGAAAGTAGAGGAACTGGTGTGCAAGAAGCTGGGACTCACGCCCGCGCCGGTTTCAACCCAGATTATCGCTCGCGATTCTCATGCGGCGTTGTTTAGCGCGTTCGCCCTGCTGGCCACTACCATCGAGCGAATCGCTGTCGAGGTGCGACATCTTCAACGTACCGAGGTTCGAGAAGCCGAGGAGTTCTTCAGCAAAGGGCAGAAGGGATCGAGTGCCATGCCGCACAAGCGCAATCCCGTCCTGACCGAGAACCTCACCGGCCTGGCGCGCATGGTGCGCGCCTACGCGCTGCCCGCCATGGAGAACGTCGCCCTGTGGCACGAGCGCGACATTTCGCACTCCTCCGTCGAGCGCATGATCGGCCCCGACGCGACGATCACGCTGGATTTCGCGCTCGCGCGCCTGACCGGCGTCGTCGACAAGCTGCTGATCTATCCCGAGCGGATGCAGAAGAACCTCGATGCGCTCGGCGGGCTGGTGCATTCCCAGCGCGTCCTGCTCGCACTCGTCGAGGCCGGCGTCAGCCGCGAGGACGCCTACCGCCTCGTGCAGCGCAACGCCATGCCGGTGTGGCGCGGCGAAGGCGACTT
>JAGRAW010000010.1 GCA_020434415.1 Bdellovibrionales bacterium | reverse complement strand
GCTAACCCGAGCGCCTTGTTCGGCGCTCGAGCGAGCTGCGCTCGCCGGGATTGGCAAAAAACTAGCGTTTTTCGACAATCCCAGCTGGTCGTTTTTGGCTGTGGTGTCGGGCCCTTGTGAACGGGACCGGTCCGCGGACTACCCTGAGAATTCCGACCTACGGCCAGACGTCTAACTGATTGCTGAAACGGTCCGTCCATGGCCTTCTTCAGCTCGTGCGAATGGAAGTTGTCCCATAGTATGCAAGAGAGGGTGCTACCTTCGCTCTAGCAGGGTGCTGAAAAGAGTTATCCAGCGCACTTTGGAATCAAGGGCTTGGCGCCCTAGTAGAGCCGGGCACTCCGTCACCCGGACAGACTGAGAGAGCATATTTGGGCGCAGCAGAACTTATCGAAGCGGCACGCACTCGGCTGACCTTTTTCCGCCGGATCAATCTACTGCTATCCCAACTGCTGGCAGTACTGGTGTTTGCGGTTGCCGCCACTCTGATCCTGCTGGGGTTCGTTCCTAAGCCGTTCGAGCTGCCTTTGCTCGCGCTCAGCCTACTGCTTGGACTCTCGCTCTTGAACAGAGACCGCGCTCTGCTTTCGCCCGCCCGTGCTGATGAAGCTGCCGCCGTAATCGATCAGAAGGTGGGCGGCAAGGAGCGCTTCCTCACCCTCGCTTCGGTTGCCGAGCGTGACTCGTTCGACGAGGAATTACTGCGGCTGGTTGAAGCGCAGAGCGCGCCGCTGGTCGAACAGTTCGATCCCAAGACTGCTCTGCCCTTCCGTCTTACGCCTTCTGCACGAGCGTCGGCGATAGCCTCCCCGATCATGACCGGCCTCTTGCTTCTCCTACTACTCTTCCGCCCGGTCGGCTCGTACGCCCCGACGCCCTACGCCCTGCAACGCGGAAAGCAGCACGCCGAAGCCTTGCAGAAGCTAGTCGAGAACCATCCGGATCTTCCTGATGGGCTACGCTCCAAACTGGAGGAGCTTGCTGAAGTGCTCGAAGACGAAGGTCTATTTTCGGAAACAGCAGGCAGTCAGCTGGAGGAATCTCTTGCTGAAATAGCGGCCGCTCAGAACGAGCAAGGTGCACCGGAAGAGCTGTCACAAAGCCCGAAGGATTCCTCGCCGAAAAGCGAACAGCCGGAAGCCGAGAATCCGCCAAGCAAAAGAGAAAAGCAGCAGCCTGCTGCCTCTGAAACTGACGCATCCTCGGAGAGATCTTCCGACGACACCTCCGACAACAAGACGGACCAGTCCTCAAAAGACGAGCAGCCGACGCCGGAGAACAGCCCGGAACCCTCCACAGGTGAGGAATCAGCCGGCACTCCCGAGCAAGAGCAGGAACAACAGGAGCAGTCCCAAGAATCGCCGGGCTCCGAGGAGCAACAAAGTGGGACAAAAGGTGCGGGGGCCGAGGAGCAGCAGAGCGGAAATGAGCAAGCGGCGGAACAGGGAGACGACCAGCAGCAACAGCAGTCCGGCAGCGAGCAGTCGCAAGAATCCCAGCAGCCTAGCGAACAGCAAGCAGCTTCGGAAGCGCAGGATGATCCTAAAAAAGACGTCACGGGACTAGGTGAAGGAAAAGGAGGCACCTCCGGGGGCAACAAGCAGCAGCAAGGGGAGAGCCAACCGGGTTCGGATGCTTCCAACGCTCAGCAAGGCGATGCCCAGCAGGAATCCGGCCAAGGCGATGGTCAGGGGGACCGGGGGCAACCGCAGCCGGGTGAGCAGGGAGAACAAGGGGAACGACAACAGGGATCTCAGCAAAACAAGCAACAAGGCGACGGACAAGGTGAAGGCACCGGAAAGCAGAGCCTGTCCCAAGCCAAGACAGAGCTCGAGAACATCCAGAAGGAAATGCAGGCGCAGGGCCAACAGCAGCAATCGGGGAGCCAACAATCCGGCGAACAAGGAAGCCAAGACGCAGAGGGCGAGCAGCAACAAAAGCAACAGAACGGTTCCTCGGGACAGTCGCCAGGCAAAGAAGCGGAGCAGCAAAGCAGTGCCTCCGGTGAGGCCCCGTCACAGCCCTCCGGTGATTCCAAACAGGCGGGAGACAAGCGGCAACAGGGAAACCAATCGGACGGGGGGCAGCAGTCCGAAGGGACCAAGGACGGCAAGGAAGAGAACCGCCAGGGCACTGGCGATGAAGGAGCAGATCAGTCGACATCTCAGTCCGGCACTCGCGGAAAGGACTCGGGCATGCGTAGTCCGACCCCCAAAGCACTTCCCTACGATCCCAGCAAGAAGCCGGAGAACATGCCTGGAGAACGCGGTGAGGCGCAGCGCTACTCGGAAAACGGCGCCGACGGCGCTCAAGGCAGCGGCGGTAAGCCCCCGGCAGTCGAAGGTGTAGAGGTACCTCAGGACGAAGAGAAAATTTTGGTTCGCACCCTTGGCGGCGTCGAGAACAAGGCCTATCGCAACCAAGGCGCACGCGCGACGACGGAGCTCGGTTCCGACGATTTCGTCAAACCGGAAGCTGATTTGCCGGAATCCAAGCAACCGATTCCCGTTGAATATAGTGACATATTGCAATAGTCCCGGCAGCGGCGCGCGGTGAGAATGACGAAAATACCAAAGCGATCAGCGTTCAATCTCCGGCGTTCAGCTGGAGAGAGAGGACGCAGCAGCTAAGAGCCCGGTAGCCACTTTCCCCTTTCCGGCGAAATGGCAATACTGAGCTTCTTGGACGCACAACGATTCAGGAAACGCGGAAAAGGGACGGTAGAACCGATGAGCGAAAGGCACCTCGACGATTTGCGACAGAGCACCGGACGGCCTAGCGAGGTGGAAGCGAACGTGGAGATTTTCTCCGCGCATTTTCGGCGGCTGGAGGGCGAGATTGGAAAAGCGGTGGTCGGGATGCGAGAGGTGGTTCGCTTGACGTTGACCGCAATCCTCGCAGGGGGCCACGTGCTGCTGGAAGGCGCACCGGGTCTCGGCAAGACCTTGCTGGTACGATCCATCGCGGATGCGATGGGTTTGTCATTCCATCGTATTCAGTTCACCTCGGATCTGATGCCGAGCGACATTACCGGCACGCAAGTGCTGACGGAAGACGAACATGGCCGTCGCCGCTTCGTGTTTCAGAAGGGGCCCGTATTCGCCAATATCGTTCTGGCGGATGAAGTAAACCGGGCAGGTCCGAAAACACAGTCAGCCCTACTCGAAGCGATGGAAGAGAAGCAGGTAACGGTGCTTGGCACGACTCGTCAGCTTCCTCAACCCTTCTTCGTGCTGGCCACGCAAAACCCTATCGAATTGGAGGGCACCTATCCCCTTCCGGAAGCGCAACTTGATCGCTTCGTCTTCAAGCTGCTGGTGGAATCGCCGTCCACTACCGAGCTCAAGGAAATACTTGCTCGCACGACGGGAGAACGTTCGGCTGAAGTTACGCCCGTCCTCCCACCGGAGCAGACGACCGAAGCGGTACTGCGGATGAGAAAGCTCGTGCGTCAGGTAGTGGTCTCCCCGGTCATTCAAGATGTTCTGGTAGGAATGATGTTCGCGCTCACACCCGGCAGTGCGAACTGCACCGATGGCGTGAGAGAGTATGTCCGCTTCGGCCCCGGTCCTCGAGGTGCGCAGTCCGTGCTGCTCGCTGCGAAAGTTTTCGCCTTGTTGGATAATCGCATCAACCTGGCCTACGAAGACATTCGGGCTGTCTTGATACCCGCGCTTCGCCATCGGCTCATTTTGAATTTCCAGGCGGAAGCCGAAGGGGTCACTGCAGATCAATTGATTCAGGAAGTGCGTGATTCGAGTTGATGATTGCACCGTTTACGCCGAGCTTCTATAAGCGCCTCCAGCAACTGAAGATCCGTACCCGACGGACCTTTGTCGGCTCACGTCAAGGTTCCCATCGCTCGCTCCGCAAGGGCCATGGGCTGGAATTCGCCGATTTCCGCGCGTATGCCGCTGGAGATGACTTTCGCCACATCGACTGGGGTGTGCTCGCGCGGACGGATCGGATGTATGTCCGTGAGTTTCGTGAAGAGCAGGATCTGAATGTCGTCGTCCTTCTGGATACCAGCGCCTCGATGGGCTTTCCGGAGCACCAACAGAAGTTCGAGCTCGCGCGGAGTCTGGCGCTAGCGCTAGGGTACGTCGCTCTTACGGACGGTGATACGGTGACGTTCTCTCTCCTTGGCCGGTTGAACTCCCCGCGCTTTGTCGGTCCACGAGCGATCGCGCGGGCGCAACGGATTCTTGGCGAAGCCACTCCGGGAGGGAGCTTCGACTTGCTGACGGAAACCCGCGCCGCCATCGCCCGACAACGCATTCCCGGAAAGTGTTTTTTCATTTCCGACTTTCTGGGCGATCTCGACGGCATCTTCGCTACCTTCGACTACCTGCGCTCAAAGAACTTCGAAATCGTCGCTCTACAGGTCTTGGCCCCGAGCGAGCTGACCCTGGAGCTCGATGCTACCTGCCTCGTCGTCGACGCGGAATCTGGACGCGAGGTGGAACTGAGCTTGGATGGCTCGTCAGCCAAGGAATATGCGATAAAGCTTGCCGACCATATTGAACGATTGGAGCAGTTTGCCAACCGAAGCGGCATCGATCACCTCCTGATTCCAAGCAATCAGACGGTTGATGAGGTCGTGCTCTCCAGACTTCCGGAAGCAGGAATTCTAAAGTAAGCGTATGCCCGGCATTCTCTCGACTTTATCGTTCGCTCAACCGCTCGCGTTTGCCGGAGCTCTCCTGATTCCGTTACTCGTTCTTGCGTATCTCAAGAAGCGCCAACGCAAGACGCGCGTCGTTAGCAGTGTGGTTATTCTGGAGCAGCTTGCGAAGCGTCGTGTGACACGGCGACGCTTTCGGCCCCCCTTGCGTTTCTTCCTGGAGCTCCTCGCGCTCATCGCCCTCATCGGTGCCGCTTCGCTTCCCTGGTATCGGGACACTTCGGAGCGTGTTGCCCTGGTACTGGATACCTCGATGAGCATGCGCACACGCAATGACTCTCTTGCCCCGCAGCCAACTCGTTTCGCAGAAGCGATCGAAACGGCGAACCGCTGGCTCGACCAACAATCATCGAGCACACGCATTTCACTCTTCCAGTCAAGTCCCAGGCTGACCGCCCTTGGCGCGAAAGACCTCTCACCTACTGCCGCCAAAACGGTACTGAGTGGAGCTGACGCAGGTATTGGTACGGACTCCCTTGATACCGCTCTGACCGAACTAGCCGAAAGCGGCGACTACGTTCGCGTCGTCGCCATTACCGACCGCACTGTCCGCTACTTTGGAGACCCGCCTCGCTCAGCTGCGGACGACAGCCAAGACACGACAATCCTGGATGCCCAGCCGGTGGGACAACCCAGACCCAATCTTTATCTTGCAGGACTGCGCTTCAGCGAATCGCTCGACTACGTCGGACAGCGCACGGTCATCGCCGATGTCGGACTGTCCGGCAGCGAGCCGGTGGTAGCACAGCTTGAGCTGTTCGAGTTGGGCGAAGATAAGCATGTGACACCGCGCTCAATCGCCAAAGGGCGCGTCACTGCGCAACCGAACAGTTCCGTCGAGGCAGAGCTACTCCTTCCTCCAGGGCGTTCGCCGGATCTACTTTACAAGGTCGAACTTTCTGCCGCCGAGGACGCACTCGCGACGAATGCACTCCTTGACGACGATGCCGGATGGATTGGCGATGGAAACTCTGCGGAGAACTTGATTCTGCTGGTTTCAGCGACCGGGGGGCAGAATTCGCTCGGTCTGAAGCGGCTCCCGGGCGCCGAGATAGTCGTTGTTTCTCCTCGCGAGTATGCCGTCCTCCGCGACGAGGAGCTCGCACGCTTTACGTTGTTGCTTTTTCATCGGACCGCTCCGGCGAAGCTTCCGCCGACCCCCGCTTTGCTGATTCTGCCACCCGAGCAGAACCCCCATTTCCCGGTGCTGACAGACGCGCAGACTCCTCGCATCACCTCCTGGGCCGGCGACCACCCTATCACCTCTTACCTTCGCGTTCCTTTGCTCACCCCTTCGCAGGGTGCGATCTTTTCTGTACCGCCTTGGGCGCAGTCGGTCGTCAATGCCGAGCCTGGATGCGTGCTGGCCGCGGGAGAAACTCAAGGCGTCCGCTATGCAGCGGTTGGCTTCGAATTACTTCCCTTCGAAGGCGCCAAGACACCGGTGACGAGCATCCTTACGCTAAACCTGATTGCCTGGCTGAGCGGCGGCGGAGAGTTGACGCAGAACAGCCTCAATGCCGGGGGCATTCGCCTCGAAGGGGGAAGACGCTGGGTGATTCGCACCCCGGCCCATGAGACAGTAGAAGTAGAGGTACCGGCAGGAAAAACCGAAATCTTCCAAGCAGGAGCGCCGGGCCCGTACCGACTTGCGGGGTTCGCCCATGGGACGCCGGGTAAAGAACAAGTGCGAAAAGTCGTCACCGTCAACAATTTCGCTCCTGAGGAATCAAGTACTTTCGTCCCGATGGAGCTTTCTCTGCCGCACATGGTGGAGCACGGACGACTGCCGAGCGCCGGAGAAAACCCGCTCTGGGGCTATTTGCTCGCAGTCGCCCTTCTCCTGCTCGTCGGCGAATATCTGTGGTTCCTTCTGCGCCCGGTTCCGGAGGCGCTTGGTGTTTAAAGGGCGGTATTTGTCGGCCCTGATCGGGCCGGCCGAGCAATGTGAAGAAGCCGGATGATGGTGGGCTCAGCATATATCGAATCATTACTAGCCGCGGACTACGTTCAGCCGCAGGTGCTCATGGTGCTGTGGGCGCTACCGGTGCTTGCCGTGCTCGCGCTCGTCCGTGCTCCTCGCCTGTGGTTGATGCATCTGTTGCGGCTTTCAGCGTTGGCGCTGCTGCTGGTGGCATTGGCCGATCCGGTCACGACTCAGCGCACGGCGACCGAGGAGCTAACCGGCCTCGTGGATCTCTCCTACAGCGTTTCAAAGCGTGCCCAGGAGGGTTTCGCTCAAGAGCTGGCAACATTTCTCCGTGGCCGTGACAGTTCGCTCGAGCTCTATCCATTCGCCCGGCAGACCATGCAGCGGCCCTTCACTGTCACATCTGCGATGTCAGCCGATGCTATTTCGCGTCTCCTCGAGAATGCCCGGGAAGATCTTGACACCGGAGATACGAACATCGGCTTGGCGCTCACCAATGCCCTGTCTCTCACGGAAAGCTCGAGTATTCTGCTGTTGAGTGACGGCATGGAAACAACGGGTGATGCGCTTCATGCGGCGCGCGCCTCGGCGAAGAAAGGCGTGCGGGTGTTTCCCTTGCTCCCGGATGTGTCTCTGTTTTCTCGGGAGAAGCTTGCAATTTCGTCGCTCACCGCACCGATTACGGCCCATGCTGGAGACAAAGCAGCGGTTCGAGTCAGCGTTCAGAACAGTCACGGTGAGGCGTTACGCGGCACGGTCGAGGTATGGCTCGAAAACAAGAAGTTGTTTTCGCAGCTCTTGGGATTTCCCGCCAACCAAGAAAAGCTGATTACTCTCGAGTCGACAGCTCTGGAGGGAGGCCTTCATCGTTTGCGCGCGGTCCTGATCCCGGAGGGCGGAAACCACGCCGCTCCCGAAGAGAAGCATCGATGGATCTCGGTTAAAGAAAAAGAGAAGATCCTGATGGTCAGCGGGAGCAAGGAAGATGAGCGAGTTATCAAGGATCTGATCGGCCTCAAAGGCTACGGTCTGACCAACCTTGTGGCAGACGGCAATGCAACCATCCCGGTTTCCTTCGAGCCGTATGCAAGTGTCGTCCTCAACAACGCTGCTCGAGAGCAACTGCCGGGGGGATTTCTTCCCGCCCTCCAGCGTTTCGTGGCGCAAGGCGGCGGTCTGCTGCTCCTCGGAGGGGAGCGCGCCTATGGACTAGGCAACTATATCGATACCCCCCTCGAGGAGCTTTCGCCGCTGAAGTTCGTGCCGCCGCAAACCAAGAGGCGCCGCCTCACGGTTGCCGTGATCCTGGTAATCGACAAGTCGGGCAGTATGGCCCATCAGAACAAGATCGACGCGGCCAAGGCGGCTGCTCGTCAGTCCGTCGACGCGCTTAAAGATGAAGACTTTGTCGGCGTCATCGGCTTCGATCATGCTCCGTTTGTCATCATCCCCTTGAAGTCGGTCAGAGAAGTTCGCGATCAAGCAGAGCGTAGGCTTCGGAATCTCACGGCAGCGGGTCGAACGAACTTACTGCCTGCGATGGCGGCCGCTCGCCAAAGTCTTGCCAACAATCCGGCCAGCCGCAAGCACATCATCGTGTTGAGTGACGGCAAGATTCCGCTCTCCAGCGACGTCTATGTCGAGGAGATCAATCGCCTGCGCTCGGATGGCGTCAGTGTCTCGACAGTAGCGCTCGGTTTGGAAGCCGACGTGCCGTTCCTGAAGTTGCTCTCCAAATACGGCAAAGGTGCCTTCTACCACACATTGGATCCCTCACGACTGCCGCAGATCTTCGTTCACGACATCAAGGTCTCGACCGGAGAGGAGACCATGAAGGAAAACCAGGAGTTTCCTGTGGGGGTCGGTCCTTCGGGAGTAGTCACGACGTCAATCACGCGCTACCCGCCGCTCCGCGGATTCGTAGAAACCTTACCCAAGAAGGGAGCGGATCTGGAGCTGGTGACCCGCAAGGGCACGAAGGTCCACCCAATCCTTGCCAGTTGGAAGTATAAGCTCGGCCGAGTGATCGCCTACACTTCGGACGCGAATGGTCGGTGGTCCATACCATGGCTTCGTTGGCCGAAGTTCCCGGAGTTCTGGGGTGACGTCACCGAAGCCATCAAAGATCGAAGCGGCACCCGCACGAACGAGGTCGATTTCGACCTACGGTATCGAGTCAATCGAGGTGCAGTGCTGTTGGATTTGGCCATTTTCGATGAACGACTTCGATCACAAAGCTCCCCGCAGATCACCGCTCAGGTCCTGGAACCGGGGGGCGAGCCGAAGCAAATTGCCTTCCGTGTCGTCAAAAAAGGACGCTTCGAAGCTGCGATTGAGAATGGACGGCCGGGCGACTACAAGATCACGATCGCCTACGGGGAGCTTCAGTTGCCTCCGGTCGCCATCACACTGGGCGGAGAGGCATTCGGAGAATCCCCCGGCCGAGGGGTGAATCTGGCGACCTTGGAGCAAATCGCCTATGTCAGCGGCGGAGTGCTCAATCCCACGCATGATCAAGTGCAGGGCCACGAGCGTGTTTCAGAAGAGACCGAACATCTGCTGACGCCGCTCGTGCTCCTGGCGTTGCTGCTTGTCTTGTTCGATGTATTTTTGCGTGAAGTAGGGCTTCCCCGGTTCCGCCGCAACGTTGGACGAACGGATGACGGAGTATCGAACAAGTCGCAGCCGAATAAGCCGCAAGGAAGATATGGCCCGGGCGAAGCCAACGCTGCATAGCGCACGCACGGGTACCCTGCTGCTAACCCTCGCTTTTGCCTGGCTCGCGGTTTCTCCTGGTATTCTATGGGGAACCCCTCACTATCGGGGAAAAACAATCACTCTCGATTTGCAGGACACGAACATTCACCAGGTGTTCCGGATTCTCGCCGAAGTATCGGGAAAGAATTTCGTTGCCCATTCCGACGTGCAAGGCACGGTGACCCTGCGATTGAAGAACGTCCCCTGGGACCAGGCGCTGGCGCTAGTGCTGAGGATGCACGGGCTGTACCATCAGGAAGAGGGCAACGTGATCCTGATCGTTCCGCTAAACAAGGTACCGGAGCTGTTTCATCACCCGGCGGGTCGTTGACTCAGTTCAGGCTCTTCAAGAGAGTGAGGTCCGGGGACGTTCACGTGCAGGGGGCGATTGATTCAGCATGGCCGGTGGTTGGGCGGCTAAACCCTCCTACTGTTCCCCGGGGCCGGACGCGCGCTATACTAGTGCTGTCGTCGGGGACCAAGAACTTATCCGGGGATACGCTCTGCAATCTCAACGGCACCATTGGTGTCGAACGGCCGATGCGTCGCGGTCTCACCAGCTCGACGTCGACGAGGTTTATTTCACGAGCTGAGCTGATTGCAATGCACGATCACGCGACTTCCGAGCACACGCCACCCTCTCGAACCCCTGATGAGCTTTATCGGCAGCTGCTACTTCCGCGCTGCATCGAGGAGCGCATGTTGGTCTTGCTGCGCCAAGGGAGGATCAGCAAGTGGTTTTCCGGAATCGGCCAAGAAGCGATGTCGGTCGGAGCGACACTGGCGCTACGTCCGGACGAGTTCATTTTCACGGTGCACCGCAATCTTGGTGTCTTCACGAGCCGACAGGTGCCCCTCGTAAGACTCTTCGCGCAGCTGACTGGAAAAGCCGACGGCTACTCTCAGGGCAGAGAGCGTTCATTTCATTTCGGCACGCTTGAGCACCGTATTATCGGAATGATCTCTCACTTGGCGGCGCAGCTTCCGTTGGCCGATGGCGTGGGATTGGCCCATCGACTTAGCGGCGACCGCTCGGTAGTGCTCGCATTCTGCGGTGAAGGCGCGACCAGCCAAGGCGATTTCCATGAGGCGCTGAATCTGGCAGCGGTGTGGTCGCTGCCGGTCATCTTCCTTATCGAGAACAACGGATATGCTCTGTCGACGCCGGTACAAGAGCAATATCGCTGCGGCCAGCTTGCTGACCGCGCAGCAGGCTACGGCATGGAGGGGCGGGTCATCGACGGCAACGACGTTCTGGAGGTACATCGAGTCGTTACCGAAGTTGCTCAGTCCATACGGGAGAATCCCCGGCCTGTACTGCTCGAGTGCATGTCGTTTCGTGTTCGCGGCCACGAAGAGGCTTCAGGAGTGAAATACGTGCCGCCGGAACTGATCGAATCGTGGAAGGCGAAAGATCCGCTGCACTTGCTCGAGCAGGAGCTCGGCATCAGCGAGGAGCAGAAAGTAACCCGGCGGCAAGCGCTGGAGCAAGAGATCAGCACGGCTTTGGAACAGGCGCTCGACCTTCCGGAACCGGCTTCAGATGAAGCTCGCGAAGTTGCGGCAGTCTACCACCCCCTACCGCAGGAAGTTGCACCCTCAGGCTCCGCCACAGAACGACGCTTCGTCGACGCAATCTCAGATGGTCTCCACGAAGCGATGCGCCGCCATCCCCAGCTGATACTGATGGGCCAAGACATCGCCGAGTATGGCGGCGTATTCAAGGTAACGGAGGGCTTTCTGTCTGAGTTCGGTCCCCAGCGCGTCCGAAACACCCCGCTTTGTGAATCTGCAGTGCTCGGCGCCGGCCAAGGGATGTCCCTGCTCGGGTACAAATCTGTAGTTGAAATGCAGTTTGCGGATTTCGTCAGTTGCGGCTTCAACCAAATCGTCAACAACATCGCCAAGGCGAAATACCGCTGGAACGCTCCGGCAGATGTCGTTGTTCGGCTGCCCTGCGGCGGGGGGACTCAGGCAGGTCCCTTTCATTCCCAGTCCAACGAGGCGTGGTTTCTGAAGACGCCGGGCCTCATGGTGTTCTACCCGGCGACAGCCACAGATGCGAAAGGGTTACTGCTTGCCGCAATTGAGACGGAAAATCCGGTATTGTTCTTCGAGCACAAGCTGCTCTATCGCCGGGTTCGCGAACCGGTGCCCGACGGCTACTATCGAACCCTCCCCGGGCAGGCTGTGGTGCGGAGAGAAGGAAAGCAGGTGTCCATCATCACTTGGGGCCTCGGAGTACATTGGGCGGAAGAGCTCGCCAATCGTCGTCCGGATGTGTCGATCGAAATCGTCGATCTAAGAACGCTTTGCCCGCTCGATTTTGCCACCGTCGCAGCGTCGGTCGAGAAAACCGCACGGGCCCTGATTCTGCATGAGGACTCGCTCTGTTGCGGATTTGGTGCCGAGTTGGTTGCACAGATTACAGAGCACTGCTTTCATGCACTCGATGCACCGGTGGTTCGTGTCGGCAGTCTCGACACTCCCATCCCCTTTGCCGCTGCTCTCGAAGCGGCGTACTTGGCAAATGCCAGGCTGGAGAAAACGCTAGACCGTTTGTTGAGGTATTGAAGATGCAGAATGAGCTTGCCGCAGTGATTCAAGACGATCTGGCGTGGGGACTGGATTTCCTCGAGCGCATTGTTCGCATCAACACGTTTACGAAGCATCGAGAGGGAGTCAACGAAGTTCAGAGCATGCTCGCCGAAGTATTGAGCGACATGGATATGGACGTGGAGCGAGTATTGGAAACCGAGGTTGGCGATCAAATCATCGGTCGTTCTTCCGCTCCGGAGGAGCACTCGCGAATACTGCTGATGGGACACGTTGATACCGTTTTTCCACCTGATGGCGGATTTACCGAGTTCTCCCGTGATAGTGACTGCGTCTTCGGTCCCGGTGTGTTGGATATGAAAGGCGGATTGGTCGTGGTGCTCCTCGCCTTGAGAGGACTCGCTCGACTCGGTCGGCTCGAGTCCCTGCCACTTACGGTATTTTTCAATAGCGACGAGGAGATTGCTTCTCCCTGCTCGCGCAAGACACTGGCCCGTCTCGCTCCGGAACTTCGCCTCGGCTTGGTGTTCGAAGGCGATCGACCCGGAAACGCTCTTGTCACACGTCGCAAGGGAATTGCCGACTTCTCGATTCGCGTCACGGGAAAAGCCGCACACTCCGGCTCCCGCCACAGTGACGGGAAAAGCGCTATTCGCGTTGCTGCCGCGCTCGTGGAAAAGATCGAGGCACTGACCGATTACCAAGAAGGTGCAACTGCCAACGTCGGACTCATCAAGGGCGGCAGCGCCATCAATGTCGTTCCGGAAACGGCAGTGCTTCATCTGGAAGTTCGCGCTGAGCGTAAGGAGAAGCTGGCCTCCCTTCGCGCGGCTGTTCAAGCTATCGTGGATGGCGTGCAGTGCGACGGGGTCAAGGTTTCATGCACTGAACTGCTCGGGCTCGAGCCGCTGGAAGAGACTCCTGCGTCGCGAGAGCTGTTCGAAGCGTATCGTGCTGCGGCCGCGAGTATCGGCCATACGGTGACGCTCCTTGGCGAAGCAGCCGGCGGCGGAAGTGATGCGAACAATTTAGCGGCCTTAGGTATTCCGGCATTGGACGGGCTCGGAGTGTCGGGAGCAAACCTACACACCCATCAAGAGTATGCGCGCATCGATTCGTTCGTCCCCAAAGCATGCGCAGTAGCGGCTTACTTGCTCACCCAATCCTCATAGACGGTGCTGAACGCAGACCTTGGTTGCTGAAGACGCTGCCGAACGGCTATACGAGTAAGAAAATCGACTCGCCGTATTCGCTTAACCGCAACGACGGTAACGTTCCGTCATCTGTCTGGGCTAGCGCATGAACCCGAACGATCTTATCGGCGGCCTTCCTGTTACGTCTTCCGAGGACATGTTTCGTAGCCTACTCGAGGCGGCACCCGACGCGATGGTGATCGTCGATCGCTCGGGCTGCATGGTACTGGTCAATTCTCAAACCGAGTCGCTGTTCGGGTACACGAGAAATGAACTTCTCGGACGTCCGGTGGAAATGCTCGTTCCGCAGGAGTTACGACAGCAACACGCGATCCATCGTGAGCACTTCTTCGCCGAACCGAGAGTGCGTCCGATGGGTGCCGGATTCGATTTGCGAGGATTGAAGAAGGGCGGGCAAGAGTTTCCCGTCGAGATTAGCCTCAGTCCCTTGCAAACCGACGAAGGTATTCTGGTCAGCAGCTCGATCCGTGACATTTCGGAGCGCAAGCGGGTCGAGCGTGCCCTCCAGGAGAAGAATGTCGAGCTGGAACAGGCGAACCTCGCGAAGGACCGTTTTCTCGCCGGCATGAGCCACGAGTTGCGGACGCCTCTGAACGCGATAATCGGGTTCACCGGCACACTGCTGATGGGCCTTCCCGGTCCGCTCACCGAAGAACAGCAACGTCAGCTCCGAACCGTCCAGGTGAGCGCTCGTCATCTCCTGTCATTGATCAACGACCTGCTTGATCTCGCAAAGATTGAATCGGGGAAAGTCGAGCTCGATTGGGAACCCATAGTCTGTCAAAGCGTCGTGCAAGAAATTGTCGAATCGCTTCGACCGTTGGCGGAAGACAAAGGCCTCTATATCAGAACGACGCTTCCGGAAGAAGAAATCGTACTTGAGACGGACAAGCGCGCGCTGAGTCAGATCTTGCTGAACATTACCAGCAACGCAATCAAGTACACCAAACAAGGTGGAGTTGAAGTGAGCATCAAGCGACTTGCCGAAACAGGAGAGACGTTGGTCCGTTTCAGCATTCGCGACACCGGGGTGGGCATCCGTCCTGGCGATCAAACAAAGCTGTTCGAAGCGTTTTCTCAGATAACCGCGCCGGGAGTCCGCTCTGAAGGCTCGGGCCTCGGGCTCCATCTCAGCAAGCGCCTGGCCGAACTTCTCGGCGGCCGAATCACCTTCGAAAGCACCTTCGGCACCGGCAGCACCTTTCATCTTTCGCTACTCCATCGGTGAAGCCATGTCAGGACGGATCCTGATCATCGAAGACAACGCAGACAATCTTGACCTAATGGGATACCTGCTCGCTGCCTTCGGCCACACCCCGATCTCGGTGACAAGCGGGGAGGATGCGCTGCCGACCTGCCGGTCGGCGCTGCCCGATCTGGTTGTCTGCGATATCCACCTACCCGGCAAGGACGGCTATCAGATCGCGCGGGAGCTGAAAGCCGACCCGCTCTGCCGCTCGATACCGCTTGTTGCGGTGACCGCTCTCGCGATGGTCGGCGATCGCGAGAAAGTCCTGGCCGCCGGTTTTGACGGGTATCTCTCGAAGCCTATCGACCCGCAAAAGTTCGTCGCTCAACTCGAAGAATTTTTGCCGTTGTCAGCCCGTTCGCGTAAGCCGCCCTCACCGGGACGAGCGGTGCAAGAGCAAAATCGCCAACAGCTGCCGCACCCGCATAGCATCTTGGTGGTCGACAACTTGCCGGTGCAGTTAGAATTCGCTCGTAGCTTGCTCGAACCTTTCGGTTTCACCGTCTACACCGCTGAAGGTCCCATAAGCGGCCTGGAATTGGCGAAAGCAGTCGTTCCCGATTTGATTCTCTCGGACATCAATATGTCGGAAGGTTCCGGCTACGATTTCATTCAAAGTGTAAAGGCGGATGCGGGCCTCGCTCAGATTCCGTTCGTGTTCGTTACTTCCACGATGCTTTCCAACAAGGATCGTCAGAAGGGCCTCGGACTAGGAGCGGCGAAGTTCCTCCAGCGTCCTATCGAGCCCCTCGAACTGGTGGACGAGCTTAAAGAGTGTCTGGACCTGCCGAGCTTCGACGAGACCGTTTCAAAGTAGCTACCAGAGGGCTCTTGAAGATGAACGGTCGAACGCCGCCGTTCCCGCTAGGCGCACCTTGGTCGACTGACGCGCCTCAAACAGCACAACCCTGATCTATTTCTGCACAAGATACCTATTCGTTGCCGTGAGGTTTACCTGTTGGTTACGCTGAGGTTTGAAGGTGGCGTATGGATGCAACTACCCTTGATAGCTACTATTCTTTGCTGGACGTCGAAAAGGAACATCGAGATGGAGACTGGAAGGATGCGTTTCTTACGCTTCTCCCTGATCTACCGGTCGCCTATTCGCTCAATCTCGATGACTCCGCTTACGTTGGAGGACATCCATGCCTTCTCGTCTACGGACCACAATATCAGGAACTACCCTTTGACGAGCATGAGGTCGTCTCGAGCGACTTCGCTGCATTGCTCGAAATCGCTTTGACGAATCAACTCGGTGTGATCTTGAACCCGGGATCCGACCAAAGGGCTGACTGGATATTTCGCTGCGGCGATATCGAGTGCTTCCTCTTTACCGGCAAGCCTTATGTGCACGAGCCCACTTTTCACTATCGAAATGGAAGCGCGAACGGCGAAACTGCGCACGTTTCGGACGAAAGGCAGATCGAAAGCGGTGCCCTCTTCGAGCTTCATCCGTTACAGGAGTTCGTCACGGAGGCCACGGTGCAAAATCTATTTGCTTGCTTTTCCGAATTTGGGTTCAGCGACGTGGCACTCGCTATCCAAGTTCCCGTCGACCCTGCAGCAAGCGAAAACGATCTTTCTTTGGTGGCGACAATCGCTGTTGACGATTTTTCATCGGTTGAAGAGGCTCAGGCATGCGTAGCACAGCTGACGTGGCTGATGCCGTCACATGTCACCATCTTGATGTACCAAGCGATGGACGAAGACCTGGCGGAGGCTATCTTCAGTTCCGGCACCACCTGTGCTGCAATATCCGTGCGCGTCGTCGACGGTCTCTCGGGTCATTTCTATCAGGAGTCGGGACCGAGCAAAGAAGGAACAGATTGGCGTGTCTCGCTTCGAATCGGCTCCGATGAGGAACAATTCGTGCGCGTTCGCAGCTATAACGAAACAACAAACGGAAAATCTTCAGAACAAATCTCGCGAGCAATTGAGTGTTTCGTAGTCGACGAACTCAGGAATGGGACAGACTTCAGCGCTCTTCCGGCTGAGGCGCTCGTGCTTCCTCCGAGATACCTTTCCTAGACCGGGTGCGGCTTGCATGACATTTCTTGCCGGCTCCTCGCTACACCACAAACGAAAAGGACAGTGGGATAGACGCGTGTCGAAAACCAGGTGAGGATTCGGTGAGAATTCTTATTGATGCGTAAAAACGGCCGGCGCGCCGATCAGCTCTTCGACTTTCTTGATCATCTCGCCCAGTGAGAAAGCGGATTTAAGCATGTAGCCTTGGATTCCGAGTCCGCTGGCCTCCCGCACATGATTCACGTCGGCGCTGGCCGTGAGCATGATGACCGGCGTGTCTTTCAGGTGCTTGTGCGCCCGCAGGCTGGCCAGATAACTCAGGCCGTCGATGACCGGCATAGCGATATCAAGCAGAATAAGTCCGGGATGTTCGGTCAGGGCGAGCGAAAGCCCATCCTCGCCGTTTTTCGCGCACAGCACCTCGTAGCCCTCTCCACGAAGCGCGGCAGCCACTGCATGTCTGAAGTTCGCAGTATCATCGACTATGAGAATCTTCTGTTGCATGCAGTACGGGTACTCCCGAAGGACATCGCCAAATGGTATCGTCCTTAAAGTTAGACTATCGGACTTGAAGTCTCGATTCTTTACGCTAGATAATGAGCCAGCACTGTTCGCTACCAAGCACTGTTCGCTACCAAGCAATGTTCCCATGACAACAAATTCTCCCGATCAATGGCCCGAGTCCTTGTAGTCGACGACCGCCCGGTCAACTGTTACTACCTTCGAGCGGTGCTCGAATCTTTCGGACATGGCGTGATCGAAGCCTATGGGGGTCCGGAAGCACTCGAGTTGATCGAAAAAGAGGTACCGGATCTAATCATCACCGACATCGTCATGCCCGAGCTCGACGGCTACGAGCTTGCAACACTGGTGAACGCCGATGACTCGCGACCGCCCGTTCCGGTCATCTTCTACACCGCGACATTCAGTAACCAGGATGCCGAAAAGCTCGCCGACGGTTGTGGAGCAGCGGTAGTCCTTCCCAAGCCTTCAGAGCCGACCGACATAATCGCCGCAGTTCACGACACGCTCGGCCTACCGCTTTCCGACGAAAGCGTCGGCCATGGGGCTGCTGCGATCGGCAAACCTACCGCCTGGAAAGACTCGTACTACGAGCAATTGGCCAAGGCCAACCCGCAGAAGCTGACTCGCATCATCCAACTAGCCCTGCAAGCCGGCTCCGACAGAAATCCGGATACCGTGCTTAGCCGGTACGGAGAAACCGCCCGCGGTATCGTTGACGCTCGATGGTGTGCGTTGGGCATTCCCTCCGCAAACAAGTCGGATCTCGCGTACTGGCTCCGCTTTGGGTTTGATGAAGCCACACGTACAACCATGGCGCCGCCGAGCAGGGAACAGGTTGATCGATTGATGATGGTGCTCCCTTCACGCCGCAGCGGACCGCCTTCCGAGTTCGAGGACCTTTCTTTCCCTGAAGGCCACCCTCCGGTCGGGTCGATGGTAACGGTGCCGATCGCCTCACCGACCTCACTCCACGGATGGCTGTATGTTGCCAATGGACCAGAAGAACGTGCCTTCACGGACGAAGATCAGAATCTACTTTTCTTTCTAGGTGCCCAAGCAGGTATCGCCTACGAAAACTTGGTATTAACTCGAGAGATACAACAAGACGCCCATCTGCTGCAGAAAAAGATTGAAGAGCTCCGGCGCGCAGAATTACTGGCGCAAGCGCAAGCAACCGAGCTGACGGAATGGATGGATCGGTACAGCGCTGCGATCGATGCCAGCGGGCAGGTGCTCTACGATTACGAGCCCGCGGCCGACAGCTTGGTCTTCAGCGGGGAAGTGGGCGAAATCCTCGGCTATCAGAAGGAACAGCTGCCGACGACGCTCGATGCTTGGCACGCGTTAATCGAGCCGTCCCAACAGCATCACGTGCGCTGTGTAAAAGCGGCAAGTCTCTCGGCCAATGAACCCTATGCGGTCGAATACGACGTCCGCAGGAAAGACGGTAGCTACGTCGCTGTTCTCGATCGTGGTCGAGCGGTTCATTCTTCTGACGGAGCGTTGAAGCGAGTAATCGGCTTCTTGTCCGACGTTACCGCCCAGAACACGACGCGGGCGCTGGAGCAGGAGCGTAACAGCTTGCAGGCTGCATTGAAGTCCTTCGAACGAATTCTGGGCGTCGTGGGGCATGAGCTTCGTACTCCCTTGGCAGCAATCCGCGCCTCGGCAGAGCTCGTGTTGATGCTCGATGCCGACACTGTCGGCGAACACACCTCCTACGTTCGAGCGATTCACGACGAGGCCGTCCGCATGGTTGCGATGGTGAATGACATGCTCGAGGTTGCTCGCCTCAATAGCGGCATCGCTCACTGGAACTGGTCAGAGTTCGAGGCACGTGCGGTCTGCGAAGAAGCTCTCGCGTCCGTCAGGTATTTGCTCAAGGACCGTGACATTTCCCTCGAGCTTCACTGCGAGCCCGAGTCGTTTCTCATGCAAGGGGACCCAAGCGCAGTTCGGCGTCTCCTAATCAACCTGCTGAGCAATTCGCTGAAGCATACCGCCTCCGGCTTCGTTCGAGTAAGTGCGACGGTGACGGAAGAGGGTAATCACCAAATGGCGGACTTCTCCGTTCAGGACACAGGCAGCGGAATCGCGCCCGACATCGCTAGAAATCTTGGTGTCGCCTTCGCTCTCAACGCCGGTTTGGTTGGAGAGGCGGGTGTAAAGGGAAGCGGCCTCGGCCTCGCGATTTGCCGCGGTATCGTAGCCGCACATGGCGGCACCATCGCTATCGAATCGCTCCCTCAGCAAGGAACCACAGTCAAAGTTCGGTTACGGGCAGATCTGGATCGACCTGCCGCACTTGGAGAGCCGGCAGCGATCACTCATGAGTAAGATACTCATCGCCGAGGATACGGCCGCGTTTCGAGCGCCGATCGTGCTGCTGCTTGAACGGCAGGGCCATACCGTTTTCTGCGTGGAAACGGGTGAACAAGCGCTCGCCGCCATTTTCGAGACCTCCCCTGAGCTTGTGCTGCTCGACGCCGCCATGCCGAAGCTCGATGGATTTGCGGTACTGCAGGAACTGGGCGCACAAGGCCTGCTTCCCGAACTCCCGGTGATAATGCTTACCGCCGTCTCCGATAGGGCTTATGAATCACGAGCACGCAGCTTAGGGGTTCGAGAATATCTAATAAAATCATACTTTTCCCTGCCCGAGCTTCTTCAGCACATCGAGAAGCATCTACCCTAAGTTGTACTGAATGTGTCCTCCTTCGCGGCTCCGGCCGCGAGCGGTGACCGCGCTTCTTCAGCGAACGGAAGAAGCAGGACAGCAGCAGTTTGCTGACAGGCGTGTTCAGCACCCTGATAGGTCTCGAGGACACTCCGTACCCTCGACGCTACGCAAAGGGAGATAAAATGGCGGATATCGTGATCAGTCGGAGCATTCGACGCTATGGCTCCGGCACCAGAAAAGATACGACCGATACCCTCCTTCGCGGCTGGATCCCCCCGACACCGGGCCTTTTGAGCGAGATTCAAGAGAAGATCGCTGACGGGGCTTACTCAGCCGGCCAAGCATCGATCTGCACCGATATCGAAAGTGATATCGCGCTCGCGACCCACTGTTTACGACATCTGAGCCAAGTTGCGGCAGAGCGCATGTGGGACAGCGACCCGTTCGAGGCTTTAGCGTCTCTCGATGACGAACAGTTGGCACGGGTGTTTTCTCTGTCAGAAAACGCAGTATCAAAGCATCGCTTCAACCGCATGAACTCCTTTCAGACAACGCAGCTCTCGCACTCCCTGACCAGCCTAGCCGGGTTGGAAGTGCTCTCCGAGGAAGCCGCCCTGCACAGCGCCACCCTGGATCCCAAGCATGCTGCGGCTTGCGCCTTGCTGCGACAGCTTGTGCCAAACCTGTTCGCTTGGAACTACCCACGACTGTATCCCAAAGTTCTTCGCACGGTACGACGCGGCGAGGCCACGCTCGAGCAGGCAATTGAACGCCTCTTCGGGGATCCGCCAAACCGAATCGCTCGTTCATTTGCCGCAGAATGGCGGCTTCGGCCTCAGCTACAACAAGCGGTGGCATTTACCGCGTCGAATCCCAACCCGAACTTGCCGCGACGCATGGATTTCACGGATCCGACATCGGCCGAGGCAATTGGTGCGTTCTGCGAAATCGCTGAAGGCTTGGCGCGCCTGCAAAATCCCAAGCAGTTTCCAAAAGCCGACAGAGAGTGGGAAGACACCGCACCGCACTTGACTCGCTACCTGGGTGAGGATCGGACAAGCTCTCTGATGCACCGGCTCGAACAAACTGCAGGCGACCGACTGGAACGGTATTCTTCGGTAGTAGGGAAATCGTTGTTCGAGCGTCGAACCGTTCGCCGAGGCCCCCCCGCGAAAGACGCCCGCAATCCCCACTTGCATCTTTGCCGAGAAGCGGTCCGAAGCTCGCTCACTCGCGTCTATTGCGACCTTGAAGTTGCGCCTACCCAAGCCCTACAGACACTGATAGTCGACACTGTCGTGGCGGCGGGATTCGTCTCAGGGTGCGTGTTTCTTGCTGCCGAACCCGGAGCGGAACTCACGCCTGCCGTATTTATCGGAGCGGGCGCCCGCTCCCGTTACCGGGCCTCGGATCCCTATATCCGCTCCATCCTCAGCGACAGCGTGTTTCGTGAAACGCCATTTTGCGAACAAGGGATGTTGAAAGACGGCTCACTCTTCCGGCACGTTACCGCAGCAGCAGGCGGTTCCATCGAGCTCGGCGTCTTGTCCCTCGAATTGTCGCCGGAGACTCCGGCGGGTTCAGAACGCCTGCTCAACTTCAAGGCTATTCGCCATGCTCTCCACGACTGTCTGGCGGCGCTTCGAGCAGCATCTGCTAGAGCTTCGTAATCTCGCGCAATAGATCGTCGATCCCTGCCAGCATCCGAATGTTCGCCTCGAAGCCGCGCTGATACAGGGTCGCCGAAAGAAACTCTCCGGCGATATCTACTGCCGATAGCTCGAGCGCAGCCGGCGTCACCGTTCCGAAGCCTCCCACTCCTGCCACACCATATGCGGGCGCACCGGAGGCTTCATTCACTGCGTATAAGCCGTTACCGATTCGGGTGAGTTGCTCGGCATTGGGAAATTGTGCCAGTGCCGCTTGTCCAAGCACTTTCGACTCACCGTTCGACAGTCGTCCGTAGAGGATACCGTTCTCCCCGACTTCGATGCCGGTAACCTGGGCACTTCCACGGCCATCGCCGATGATGGAAGAAGTCGCCGAGTCGGTGGCCAACGCCGTAAAACCTGCAAAACTTACCGCCACCGTTCTCGCTTGCGATCCATTCGCGTAAGGAAGAGAGAGCACTGCATCGGAAGCCGGTACGGGAAGCGCGCGCGCTCCCGTAGGCGTGAACTGAAGTTGTCCGGCTGCAACTTCTACCGGCATGCCGGACGTTGCACCTACGTCCGCTCCGTCTACCACTACGCGATACTCGAACTGCTGAGTCGGAGTATTCGCCGTGTGATAAAAATACGCAGTAGCTGAGTGCGTGCCACCGAGTGAATCCGTCGTCTCGAACGAGATGCTGCTTTCCGCAGTACTACGATATTGAGCGAACGTGCTGGTCCCCGCGACAGGTAAGTCGGCCGCCGCCACGACCGCTGAGCGAACATCAAGATTTCCCGAGATGTCCACGGACGTCGTAGCTGTCGGACCTCCGACTGCTCCTGCGGTCTGCAGCGGTTGAAGCCCACCCCCGCCGGGCGCATAGCCAAGGACGGAGTATCCGGACCGGGTGCGGATCGAGCCATCGGAAGCGAGGTTGAACTGCCCTGCCCTCTGATAGAAACGCTCGCCGGTAGCGGGGTTCTCCACCACGAACATTCCGTTCCCCTCCAGCGCAGCATCAAGCCCGCGGCCGGTCATTTCCCTCGAAGCTGGTGCATCAATGCGCTGAGTCGTCGCGCTGACGCCGCTGCCGCCGAGGCTCCCCTCGCCGGCGAGCACCTCACTGAAGCTGACTCGGCTCGGCTTGAAGCCGGGCGTAAAGGCGTTCGCCACATTGTCGGCCACCACACCAAGTCCGGTGCTGAACGCCTGCAGGGCCGATCTCCCCGCTAGCAACCCTCGATAAATACTACTCATGTATACGCTGCGATATCCGGTCCAAGCCCACAGATCGCCGGTCTGCCCCGCGATCCCTCTAAACTAAAAGATCGGCGCCACCGCAGATTGCTGAAGGATCTGACGCACGGCCCAGTCATTCCAAAAACTCCTCGTTTCCGAGCCCTTACACATCGACCAAACCCGCCTCGGCGCCCAGCAGCCGCGGAGAGGCAATTCAGGACACCCAATATATTTTCTATTCGCCGGACACAGCACAGCAGCCCCGGAAGCCGTTACTTGCGGCGAGGCCAACACGGGACACCCAAAGATTCCCTTTCGAGCCCTGGACTGAGCGCGGCAGCAGCGAGGCCTTTGATTGGGTGTCCTGTATTGCAGCCTTACCGGGAGCTTTTCATTGGGTGTCCTGTTTCTGTCATTCCAATTGCCGAACACAGCACAGCAGCCCTGGACGCCGTTACTTGGGTGTCCCGCATTGCCTGCGTAGGCCAACACGGGAGGCCAACACGGGACACCCAAAGATTCCCTTCCGAGCCCTGGACTGAGCGCGGCAGCAGCGAGGCCTTTGATTGGGTGTCCTGTATTGCAGCCTTACCGGGAGCTTTTCATTGGGTGTCCTGTTTCTGTCCTGTTTCTGACGGAGAGCTTTGCTGGTTGAAAATCGGGGGTTTTCGGGTAGTTGCGGATGGATCTGGAAGCAACGCTTTGGTGTTGGGGGTCCATAACACCAAATATGGGAGGCAACTATGAGTGAAGAAGAACCAACGACACCCCAACGGAGCGATCCTGTCGCGGAATCGATATTGGTGCTGCAGGTCTTGCAGGTGAAAGACCGCGATTGCTTCCGTGCTATCAAAGAGGCGCAGCAGCGGTTGGATGATGCGAAAGACGAGCTTAATGGCGTTGTTGAAGAGATCTTCAACTTACAGCCGGGGTTCGTCGGCTTCGTGCATCGCGCTGTTTTCGGTGCCCAGGTGCCGATCCGCTATGCTCGATTGCTTGAGGCTGTGCAGGAGAAAATTGCGGCCCTGGAACACATTCGCAACGCGCTCGCTCACGCCCTCGAACAGTCGAGGCTGCTTGCGTTGGAAGCAGAAGCAACTCCTGACCATCAGAATACCTTGACCCTGCGCCGACGTGCTCTCGCCATCCTTGAAAGAGACGTTGATGAAGAGCCTCTACTGGCGGCGCAGAAACGCGTGGATCTATTCCGGAAATTGTTGGAGGAAGAGGCCGACGAGGAGGGGTCTGCTCCGGAGGAGATCGCATCGACAGCGGCAAGGCGTCCCCTCGCACAACTCAGTTCGCATTTCGAGGAGTTCAAGGCAAAGAAGGTCGAGGAAGTCCGCAGCCGACTCTTGCAAAGCGATATCGGGCAGAAAGGATGGCGCAAGCTTAACGATCTCGTTGAACATTTGGAACGCAAAAGAGAGGCGAACTACACGCAGATGTTCGGATCAGAGTAGGGTTCCTGGCGATTGCAGCAGGACGCCGCTACGGCGATCGCCCGATTCGCCGGCTTTGAGTTCTGCCGCCATTGCTTGTAGGAAAGCAGCTACGCGGTAGGTATTCTTGTCGCTTGAATTCCGCTGTGCATGGGACTAGAATTCTGACTTCGCCAATCTACCGCGTAGGGAAGCTGCTAGATGATTGACTACCGACTGCTGACCGCAGAGGACGCTGAACCCTGGCTCGAGCTCCGTCTTCGCTCACTCCAACTCAATCCCGAAGCCTTCGGGGAAAGTGTCGAAGAAAATGAACACCTCACCGGCTCCGAGCTCCGCGAACGGGTGCAGGTCGTGAATGAATTTCCCCAGCAATTTATTTTAGGGGCCTACGAAAACGGCACGCTCCTCGGAACGAACGGTTTCAGACGAGAGCGTCGACAGAAGTTTCAACACAAAGGCTGTATTTGGGGCATGTTCGTGGTTCCGGAAGCGAGGGGCCGCGGCATCGGAAAGCAGCTGTTAACGCGCCTGATCGACGAAGTGCGAGGCCTCGGCGAAATAGAGCAAATTCATCTCTGGGTTTCGACCACGAGTCCACGAGCTCGTGCACTTTACACCTCGATGGGTTTCGAACGTATCGGCACCGAGCATCGTTCAATGCGCATTGGTGAGCGCTACGTCGATGTACATCAGATGGTCCTGTATCTGTAAGGACTTCTTAGGGTACCGACCGGCTCTCGACTAGTAGATCCCGGAATTGGTAGCAGTAGCGGGCGATAGCTATCGGGTGAAGCACGTCATAACACCTGAGAGTGGTCTTGCCGGACCACATGGTGCAGGTTCAGTACGGAGTGCTGTGGTATGAGTGGTGGTGGTCAAAAAGATTCTTCTGTAAAGCCTCCGGACAGTTGTTCCTCGGAGTGCGCTTGCGCAAATACTGCCGACATCCGCGATAGACTTGAAATCGAAAAAAGAGGAACGGGCCAGTCCACTGTCGTAAAGCTTCGACGAAATGAGCGACTCAGCCTGAGCACCGTTGCGGCGTTAGCAACGCTCGAGCAACGTACGATTCGCATTGAACGACCGTTGTCCGTTGCAATCGAGATTTTTCCGGAAAGTGCTGACACCTTTTCTGACGAACAACTTCCCTAGCCATTCCGGCGTATGCCGAGCGTGAACTATTCGTTCATGGCTCGATATGCACGTTCGCTGTCCCTGGCGGCTTCGGCGACAACTGCCGCTTGATAGCTTTCGTTGGTTTCTACCCAACCCGCGAGATTACGTTCAATGAGGTCTAGAAGCGTCGCAACGAAGTCAGGGCGATCATTCAGTGCCGGGATATAGCGAAACTGCTTGCCGCCGGCATGCAGGAAAAGCTCCCGGTTCTGTTCATCGATCTCCTCCAGCGTTTCTAGACAGTCCGCTGTGAAACCGGGGCAAATCGCATCGACTTTTTCCACACCCGCAGCGCCCAACGCTTTCATGGTTTCATCGGTGTACGGGCGAATCCACTCTTCTTTGCCAAACAAGGACTGAAAGCTGACAATATACTCGTCTTTCGTCAGGCCAAGAGCAGTTGCTAACAGGCGTCCCGTTTTCTGACAGTGACAATGGTAGGGATCGCCATTTTGAAAGTATCGCTTGGGGATGCCATGAAATGACATCACGAGCTTGTCAGGCTTCCCGTCCTTGTCCCACAGCTCACGCACGCTATTTGCCAAGGCGCGAATATAGCCTGGCTCGTCATGAAACTGCATGATGGTGCGTAGCTCGGGGACCCAACGCCATTGGGTCAGTTCGGCTGCAACCGCGTCGAAAACGGTGCCGCCACAAGTCGCCGAATACTGCGGATACATCGGCAAAATGAGAATGCGCCGCGCGCCCGCCTGCCGCAGCTTGTTCAGTCCATGAGCGACTGAAGGCTGACCGTAGCGCATCGCGTACTCGACTACGACGGGGGTGCCGTAGCGACTCTGCAATGCCTGACGAATAACGTCCGTCACTTTCTCGGTATACACACGTAGCGGTGAGCCCTCTTTGGTCCACACCTGCGCATACAGCTCAGCGGACTGCTTCGGCCGTCGGACCAAGACGATGCCGTTCAGAATCAGCCACCACATTGCCCGGGGAAGCTCGATGACGCGCCGGTCTCCGAGGAACTCCCGTAGGTAGGGGCGGAGGGCTTTTGCGGTCGGGGCTTCGGGCGTGCCCAGATTAACCACCAGCACCCCGACGGCGGGAACGCTCCCATGCACGTAGTCGCGCTCTCCGACAAACTGATACGGGTTGTCATTTTTCATGCGACTTCTCCGACTCCGCCGACAGGATGCCGAAAACACGGCGATCTCTGCGATACTTTTGCCTTTTTAGCGGGGAGAAGTTACCATAGCAACATACTCGGAACCAAATCCGTCCATGCAGCTTTTCAACTTTATTGTCGCCATAGCTCTGCTTCTCCTCGGCCTGCTGATAACGGCTTACTTCGGCTGGCTGTTGATTGCGCCGCTCTTTGGTCTCTACCAGGGAGGCAAAGGCTCAGGACGCCATCGGAAAGCTGCCGGTCGTCTCAAGAAAGTCGATGCTTTGGTCGCTGAACATCGCTGTAATGAGGCGCTGAAGTTGCTTCGCCGTTGCACGATTTTCGATTTGCCAAAAAGCGACGAGGGGATCCAACGGATTCGGGAGCACCATCAAAATTTCCTCTCGCGCTGCCTCTTGATTGCGGAAGAATTCGGTAGTCGCGCGGAGAATATTGCTGAAGTAGAGCGGTTGTTCATTGAGCGGGCGGAACTGCAGAAGCTGCTGCTTCGGGCCGACGAATCGTTCAGAAGCCTGAAGTTTCGTCGAGAGCAGGCCGGAAAGCACATTCCGTCTTGGAGCAAGACCGACTTCGAGCAGCGAATCAAAGAAATCAAGTCAGAGCTCAAACGTAACGACATGGCGCTGGCGAACGCCTTGAAAAAGCTGTACGACAGTCTTAGCCGACCGGCGGTTGAGAACATCGTTTATCATTAGCGGGTAACCTTACCCTGTCTTTCTCTAACTCTGTCTTTCTTTCACCCTGTCTTTTTTACCCTATCCTTTTCTGAAACCCTTTCTTCTTTGCGAAACCCTGTCCTTTTTGCGAAACCCTGTCCATTTTCGCGGACTAGTTTTGCGTGAACGTCCCCGCCTCAGGCCGGAAACGCAACGAACCACGCGTCCCGGTGACAGGACCCTCCTCTCAAGCAGTTTCCAATCCCATGCAGAGCGTAGCGAGCTCGTTCGACTCACTCTCAATGCAAAGCGCCGCGCCGGTCAGGGGATGATTGAAGCGCAGTCCCGAGGCGTGAAGTAGAAATCCTTCACGACTGATGCCGAGACTCCGCAATTCAGTGCGGGCGCCATAGAGAGCATCTCCCACGAGCGGAAAACCCAGTGCGGCAAGGTGCACTCTTACTTGATGCCGCCGCATGCCAAACCCCCTGGCGCGAAACAGCACAACCTTACCGAGCGGTTGCACTAGCTGGAGCCAAGTGCGCGCTTCAAGCACGGTCGCCCCTTTGGGTATCCCGTATTCAGCTTTAGGGCTGGGAGCTACAGCGCACATCGCCTTACCATCGGACCGAGCAAAGAGAGGGTATTGGACGAGAGACTCTTCGCTAAGACGCTGGATATCAACCGCCGCATTGCTTTCACAAAGCGCTTGATACGTCTTTTCGATCTCCCCCTCGAGCAACATCCGGTGAAGGCGCTCCCACACCTCAACGGATTTAGCCGCCAGCAGCATTCCGCTGGTGGAAAAGTCGAGTCGCTGGACGAGGCCTCCCTCTGAGGGACTGCGGCCCGCGGAGGCACAAGCGTCGCAGTGCCTTACCAACCAGTCCGCAACCGTCGGTGGATCACCCTGCCGTAGGGTGACCGATGGCATTCGCGGCGGTTTCTCCACGATCAGTAGATGTTCATCCTCGTAATGAATCGGAAGCGATACTGCAGCGGCACCGTCTTTTCTGGCAGCAGCGGGAAGGTCGTTTTGGGAAATCAGAACGATGTCCCCCTCCCGCACAAGCAGACCGGCTCGTGCCGGTCGAGCGTTTACTTGCACCTTGCCTTGGTCGCACAGTAGTCGCGCGCGACGACGACTAAGCTCGGCGACGATGCGCGAAAGAAACACGTCGAGCCGCTGCCCGCTGTCGGCCGCATCGACCTCAATCTTCTGCAGCATCGCCGTCAGTATCCGGAAGTCGGAGCGGCCCGACGCTTTGTGGCGGAACTACCTCCCCGCGGTATTCCCGCTCCACCCATTTCACATCGACCGCGCCGCTACGAAACGCTTCCGTTCGTAGCAGCCAGCGGTGGAAATCCAAGGTGGTGGGAAGGCCATCAACGACAAACGTATCGACGGTTGCAATGGCTCGCTCTATTGTCGCCTGTCGATCCGGCCCGCTGAAAATCAGCTTGGTCAGGAGGGAGTCGTAGTACGGCGAGATAGTCGTACCCGCTTCAGCCCAGCCGTCCTCGCGTACGCCCGGTCCGCCGCTCCGAGAAATATACTGGAGGCGGCCGCTCTGTGGGGCAAACGACTTCCGGCAATCCTCGGCATAGATTCGCAGCTCTATTGCGTGCCCACGCTGCTCGAGGGACGAAGGATCGAACGAGAACCCGGCGCCGGTTGCCACCTGAAGCTGTTCGCGTACCAGATCGATACCGGTGACCTCCTCGGTTACCGGATGTTCCACTTGGATGCGCGTATTCATCTCCAAAAAGTAGAACGCATCGTCAGGGTTTGCCCCTCCTTCCACCAACAACTCCACGGTCCCGGCTCCCTCGTAACCGACCGCTTGCGCCACTTTGACCGCGGCTGCACAAATCCGTTCGCGCAGCCGGGGATGGAGTCCCGGAGCAGGGCTCTCCTCGACCAACTTTTGATGCCGCCGCTGCACCGAGCAATCTCGCTCGAACAGGTGCACGACTTGCCCCCGACCATCGCCGAAAACTTGCACTTCGATATGCCGGGGACGCTCAAGATACTTCTCCAGGAGAACGGAACCGTTGCCGAAAGCGGCTTCCGCTTCACGGCGGGCCTCGTCAATTCGCTCAGCAAGATCCTCCTTCCTTTCAACGAGCCGCATACCCCGGCCGCTTCCGCCTGCCACCGCTTTGACCAGCACCGGAAACTGTACGGTCGAGACAAACTTCTCGAGCTCATCCGGCGAAGGATCGGCACCCGTGCCGGGTACGACCTCCACCCCCGCGGCGACCGCACACTCCCGTGCTCGGCGCTTGTCACCCATAACTCGAATGGTCTCAGCACTAGGGCCGACGAACACGAGCCCCTGGTTCGTCACCGCATGGGCGAAATCAGCGTTTTCGGCGAGAAACCCATAGCCGGGATGCACTGCGTCAGCGCCACTTTGAATTGCAGCATCGAGCAGTCGGTCTATCGAGAGGTAGCTTTGTCGAGCGGGTGAAGGTCCAATTAAAATAGCTCGATCGGCGAGGCGGACATGGAGTGCCCCGGCATCAGCCTCAGAGTACACCGCGATTGTCTCGACGCGGGCGGCACGCGCAGCGCGAATAATACGAACCGCGATTTCGCCGCGGTTGGCGATGAGCAGGCGCTGTAGCCGTCGCGACATCAAACGCTTCCTTTCTGTTTATCAGGTCGAGCACCAAAAACGTACAGTCCTTGAGGCGTCTCTGCACGCTAGCTGCTCGGTTTTGCCCTGTCCACCCGGACTTGCTATTCTTTTTTGCTGAGGCGTTTGCCTTGGTGCCCGTGATTGATTCGCCGGTGCTAACGGGCGCCTAATGTACCCGAAGTAGCTTCAGGTACTTGGATAAGCTCTAAGCCAAGGTAAAGGGGTGTCGGTATGACGTTGCTCGTTGAACACGACTTGCTTCGCCTCCCCCGCAATCGAGGTTAGTTCCGTTTAGTCACTCTCTTTAGTACGCGAAATGGCCACCAACCCACACCACATCGTGATTCTCGGCTCGGGACCGGCGGGCTTGACTGCCGCCCTTTACGCAGCTCGCGCGAACTTGTCGCCACTGCTAATCGAAGGCCCACAGCCGGGCGGTCAGCTCACGACTACCACGGAAGTAGAGAACTTCCCCGGCTTCGCCAAGGGTATTTTGGGGCCGGATCTCATGAACGAAATGCGGGAACAGGCGCTACGCTTCGGCACCACCATCATAAATGGCTGGGTTACCAAAGTAGAGCTCTCCGACCTGCCGTTCAAGGTGGTGGTGGACGACGGTCGGGAAGAATACTCACAGACGTTAATCATCTCCACGGGCGCCACTGCGAAAACCCTAGGTTTGCCCCGGGAGTCCGAAATGATGGGCTTCGGTCTGTCGACATGCGCCACCTGCGACGGAGCCTTTTTCCGCGACAAGGAAATTCTCGTTATCGGCGGAGGTGATTCGGCCTGTGAAGAAGGTCTGTTTTTAACGAAGTTCGGCAAGCGTGTCCGCATCGTGTTGCGTCGAGAGGAGTTTCGGGCATCGCAGATCATGCAGCATCGCGTCAAGACTCATCCCAAAATCGAGATACTGTACAATCAAAACCTGGTGGAAATACTTGGCGATCGGAAAACAGGCGTGACGGGTGCAGTGTTGGAACACTCCCAAACTGCCGAGCGAACGCAGATTGAAGCGGACGGTATCTTCTACGGAATTGGGCATCATCCGAATACCGAGCTCTTCATCGGTCAGCTCCCGACGGACGACAACGGGTATCTGGTGACAGAGCCGGACAGCAGCAAGACGACTATCCCCGGCGTGTTTGCCTGTGGAGACGTCCAAGACCATGTTTTTCGTCAGGCGATCACCGCAGCAGGATCAGGATGTATGGCAGCGATGGAAGCAGAACGCTACCTCGCAGCACTGGGATAAGCTCGGCGCCTTGCGGGCTAGTTCGTTGCTATTTGCGGGCTTGGACCCGGACTAGTTGCCCTACCTGAAGATTCAGCAGAAGTGCTGCGCTGCTTCGATGTGCCGCTATTTCCAGTCGTCTCATGCTGTTGATTAAGACCGCACAGCGTCCCGCTTCGATTTGCTCATAATTCACCACTCGAGGCAGCTGCTCAGCATTCGCTCCCAGCAGGAGTAAACCGGCGTCTACCGGCACCGCATCAGCGGGAATGTTGGTGACGGCGTTTCCGAAGTGGTCGATGTATACGATCTCTCCCTCAAGGCTGTCGTCAGCGCCCTTTATCGGCAGGGGGAGGTCGAGCCGCACGAGCTGCTCGTAGTCAACCGGCGTTCCCAGTCCATCGGGCTTCGCCCCCGCCGCAACCTGAGCACCAACCGGGGTGAAGACGTCACGACCGTCGAACGTGGTCGGCGCCGGCGTGCCCGCCAGTAACGACATGTTGCGGATGTGCCAGGCCTTTACTAACCGAGCACGGGCGACGGCAAGTGAGAAAAGACCGTTGTCCGGTCCGACGAAGTAGGCCCGAAGCCTGGTCTTCGTCGACGTTTCATACTCGGCTTCCAGGAGAATACGTCGCCGATTGCTGCCAACGCCGGGGTCGACCACACCGATGTGCACGGTTCGATCAGGAAAGGTCGTAGCTGCAGCAGCGAGCACTTGTGCGCCGCGCAGGATGTCTGCGTGAGGAATACTGTGGGTAATATCTATCAGTGTCGCTGCCGGACAGAGGCACAAGGCAGTGCCCTTCATTTCAGCGACGTAGGAGTCGCTACTGCCGAAGTCCGTGAGGAAGGTGATAACTGCCACGGATTCTCCACACTGCATGCTCGAGTTTGCCGGGAGAAGCCACGGTGTCGAGGTCCTGCGAAGCCAGAGTGTCGAGCAACAGCGATGGCTACTGACAGCCGCAAACGATCATCGGCAAGCCGAAGATCGTTTGCGGCGTTTCACGCACCTTCTTGCTACTGCGTGCGTGAGGGCTGTCGCCTAGATGAGACCGACGAGTTTAAGCGCGATAACAAAGGCGTAGATAACGAGCGATTCAATGAGAACGAGAGCGAGCAGCCAGGGCAAGAACATCTGACCGGCAGCGCCTGGGTTACGCCCAATGGCTTCCAGCGCAGCAGAAATTGCTCGACCCTGCCCCATTGCACCGCCAAACGCTGCAATGGCGATCCCAAGACCAGCGAGACCGTCCGCGGTCAAAAGTGGGCCCGTGGTCTGAGCAGATGCCGGATCAACGAACGCAAGCAAAGCGACTGCCATCGCTACAAAAGAACTGAC
>JAGRAW010000109.1 GCA_020434415.1 Bdellovibrionales bacterium | reverse complement strand
GGAAAATAGACATGCCTACCCCGCGATCGGTCGATCCCTGGGAGAGTCGTTGCGCACTCGCATATCAGGTTCTCCCTGTGTTCTTGCATGCGCCTCGGCTCTCCCGTAAGCTCCTTCAGCTATTCAACCTGCGCTTATGTGCGCACTGCAACATTCCCGATGAAGATACTTACCGTTGTTGGCGCAAGACCACAGTTCATCAAGGCCGCCGTCGTATCGCGCTTGCTCGCGGCACAGTCGCAATGTACCGAAGTGCTCATCCACACGGGGCAACATTACGATGAGCGAATGTCGGATGTCTTTTTCCGGGAACTTTCGATTCCGGTCCCGACGGCCAACTTGGCTATCGGCAGCGGTAGCCATGGTGCCCAGACCGCGCAGATGTTGATTGGCATCGAACAGGAGTTGCAAAAGCACCGCCCGGACCTTTGTTTGATTTACGGCGATACGAACTCCACGCTCGCCGGTGCCCTTGCTGCCGCGAAGCTGCATATTCCCGTTGCGCACGTTGAAGCCGGTCTCCGTTCATTCAACAAGCGAATGCCGGAAGAGATCAATCGAATCACCGCGGACCACTGTAGCACCCTGCTCTTTTCGGCGAGTCCGGTGTCGACCGCCAATTTACTGCGTGAGGGGATAGCCCAAGCGCAGATAGTGGAAGCCGGGGATGTGATGTATGACGCGACACTGTTTTACCTAGACGGTGCCGTGAACCATCAGGATGTGCTTTGTCGGCTAGGGCTCGAAGAGAAGTCGTATGCGCTTGCTACTCTGCATCGAGCGGAGAACACCGACGACCCGCGCCGACTTTGCGCAATCTTCGACGCGCTGTTACGTGTTGCCGAGCACTATGCCGTAGTGCTTCCGCTGCATCCCCGGACGGTTGCGGCGCTCCAACGCCAAGCCATTGCAGCCGAAGTGCGAACGCGATTGAGGATTATCGAGCCCGTGGGGTATCTGGAAATGTTGGCGCTCGAGCGAAGCGCAGCGGTAGTGGCGACTGATAGTGGCGGCGTACAGAAAGAAGCGTATTATGCGGGAACGCCGTGCGTGACGCTTCGCGATGAGACGGAGTGGGTGGAGCTTGTGGAACTGGGTTTCAACAGCCTCTGCTCTCCCACGGTGGGCGCTCAGCGGATGGCGGAAGTCATTCTAGAAGCGAAAGAGCAATGCACTGCCCTTGCGAAGGACGTTTCGCTGTATGGCGGTGGAAGAGCAGGGGAGCGAATCGTGGAAGCCTTGGCCGGATTTGCAGGGCGGTAGGTGAAAAACTTGATGAAAAAGCCAAAAGTAGCACTGCTGCCGAATCATCCCTCGCAGATTTGGGTGCTCCGTCCGGTCGTCGACGAGCTGAGCCAAGAAATAGAGGTCCTTTGGGTACTTCGCGACAAGGATGTATCGGTAGCACTCGCCGAGCGCCTTGGTTTGGATTTTATTACGGTTTCGAAGGCAAAGACCGGCTACGTGGGAAACGGCGGTGAGCTGCTGATCAACATTTTTCGCTGTCTCGGAATCACCAAGCGTCATGGTATCGATTTATGGGTAACGAAGTACGGCTGTGGCAACATGGCAGCGCTGCTTGCCGGGAAGCAGTCTGTTTCGTTCAACGATGACGATGTCGACAACGTACCGCTTATCGCTTGGACCAGTTATCCCTTCGCTGAGCGTACGCTCGTGCCGGACTTCGTGCGCATGGGCCGCTTCGAGAAACGTGCTGTTCGCTATCCGTCTTGCCACGAGCTATTTTACCTCCATCCCAATCGTTTTACCCCGGATCCGTCAATTCGCCGACGCTTGGGCTTAGCCCCTGACGAGGCGTACGCGGTAGTCCGCCTCAGTGCACTACAGGCGCATCACGACGTCGGTATGCGTGGCGTCGGCGAGGAGCTGCTCCGACAGTTGATCCGTCTGGTCGAGGGCAAGGTTCGACTTTTCATCACCAGCGAGAAGCCGCTCAGCGGCGAGTTCGAATCCCTTCGGTGCCCACTCCCGCCGGACGAAATTCACCACGCGCTGGCGTTCGCCGAGTTTCTGTTCGGGGACAGCCAAACGATGACTTCCGAGGCTGCTGTGCTCGGCACCCCCGCCTACCGAATCAGCGATTTCGTGGGGAAGGTGACTGCGATTGCATTGCTCGAGCAATACGGTCTTTCGCACGGGTACCTACCCGATGATGCGCAGAAGGCCTTGGAACACCTTGAGCACTATCTCGCTCAGCCGAACCGCAAGGCGCAGTATGAGGAGCGTCGCCGGAAGATGTTGTCGGAGCGCAGCGATCCGGTTCCGTTGTTTGCCGCGACACTACGGGAGCTGCTCAAGCTGCCGTTTCCTGAGCGAGCCGTAGGAGAGGCTCGCCCTGCCGTGCGTAGTGGATAGCGAACCCTCTGATGCCATTCGGTGACCGTCAGGGAATGGGTAAAGGGCGGCCGGCCTGGATGAGTGCACCCCACGGCGTTCTCCCGCCCGATTTCCGTTGAAATTGCAGTCGCATTTCGGTCGTTGGAGCGGTGCCCACAGTCGGAGTGGTTGATGAGCCGATTGACGGCGCCCTGGCCAAAGGTTATGCCTATCTTTTACCTCTGAATACTTCTCGTCGAGCTCCGTGAAAGTAATCGTCCAAATCCCTTGCTTCAATGAAGCCGAGACCTTACCGCTCGTGTTCGAAGGCATGCCGCGGAGCATTCCCGGTGTGGACGTGCTCGAATATCAGATCATTGATGATGGTTCGACCGACAATACGGTCGAGGTTGCCAGGCGCCTCGGCGTGCATCATGTCGTGCGTATCCCCGGGCGCAACCGCCGTTGGCTAGGACGAGCATTCAAGGCGGGTGTCGATCACGCACTACGACAGGGAGCCGACATTCTCGTCAACACGGACGGGGATAATCAATACCCGAGCAGTTACATTCCGGCGCTGGTGAAGCCAATTGTCGAAGGGGACTTCGCGATTGTCATCGGGGATCGGAATCCGGGACGGCTACGGGAGTTCTCGTTGGTCAAGCGACTCCTTCAGCGGTTGGGCTCGAGAACGGTGCAATTCTTTACGGGAGAATCTGTCGCAGACGCGGTTAGCGGCTTTCGCGCATACAGCCGAGATGCACTGTTGCGAATTCATGTGGTGACCAATTTTACCTACACGGTCGACACGCTGATGCAGGCGCAGAGCAAAGGTCTCGACATCGCGTGGTTGCCGATTGAGCCGAACTCGAAGACTCGCGAATCTCGACTCATCACCAATGTGTTCCAGAAAGTCCGCAAATCCGGTGCGACGATCGTCCGTCTAGCGACGGCGTATGCACCGTTCCGAACGCTCGGTGCGCTCAGCCTTGTGTTCTTTCTGCCGGCGCTGTTCTACATCGGTCGATTCCTTTACATCTACTTCTTCATACCCGGCGAAGGGTCAGGCAATATTCAGTCTCTCGTCATAGCAGGGGCGTTTCTCGTTATCGGCGTGCAGCTCCTGTTATTCGGCTTTATCGGCGAGCTCCTTGCAGTCAATCGAAGCCTTTCAGAGGATCTGCTGACGCGTGTTCGTTCCCTCGAGCTTTCGACCCAGGCTCCCTCCGTCGAATTGGGAGAGGTCATCGCTCCGGTTCGTCGAATGCATGAACGATAAACCAATCGCGACCGAGGATTCCGGAATTAGGCAGATGGGGATAGGTGCGATTGGTAGCTGTTGCCCCTCCGGGGGAATACCGGCGAGGCAGTTCGAAAGCACTTGTTCCACCGGGGAATCATCGCTCGCTTCTGGTGCGAGCGAGCAGCGCACCTGGAGTCACCGATGAGACACGCAGTTCGAGACGCGGTCCCGCCGAGGGAAGTCGAGCAGCCAAGGATGTCTGCTCCATCCACCGGACAGACCGACGATGCTTCAGCCAAGCACGACGCCGCACAGCACCGTCGCTACGCCGCATATCTGTTGGCCCTCGTCGTGATTTCGATCGGGTTGCGGTTTGTCTTTTCGTTTCAGGTCCACGGCTCGGCAATGTTCTCGGATGACTACGGTCATCTCAAGAAGTCGATCTACTACCCGCGCGGAGATCTGCGGATGGACGGCTTCGAGCAGGACCGCCAGAACCAATACACCGGGCTCCTCTATCCCTTGGTGGTAGCGCCTGCGCAACTGTTCAGCGACCTGCAGGCTCGCCATCAAGCGGTGTTCTTCATCAACTCCCTCTGTGCCGCGGCATTTGCGCTCCTTGCCTGCCATGTCCTCGTCTTGACCACCGGCACTCGTTCCTGGTTAATCCCGCTTTGTCTCTTCGCGTCGCCCATCCCCATTCTGTTCTCGTATTACGCGCTCACCGAGAATCTCCTGTTTCCGCTCTTCTTGCTGATTGGAGTGGCGCTACTGTATTTGCGCGACCGTCCTTCTTCAATACCGCTCTGGAGCTTGCTTGTCTTCGGGATTGTCGCCGCGTTTCTGGTGCGGCCTGCCGGAACTGCAGCAGGGTTCGGAGCCGCGGCAGCTATTGCGTTCACGTTCCCTTTACAGCGGAAGTATCGCCTGTCGTTAGGGGGGCTCATTGCTTTCGGAACCCTCGGAGCATACTGGACCGTTTCACAAATAGTGAAGCGAACAATCGATTACTCGCGGGAAGGGAAGTACATCAACTGGCTGCAGGAGTACTTCAGCGATCCCTCGGACGTGCTTGCCGTTTTCAAGCTTGCGCTCAACCAGTCGTGGTACATCCTGCTTGGTATCGGATTCTGGCCCGTATTCTTCCTACTCCTGCGCAGTCTCGACGGCTGGCAGGACAAGGGGACACCTGCGGGAGACAGGCGGAGAACCTTCTTCGCATATGCCGCCGCTGCAGGACTCACGTCGCTCGCCTTTTGCTTGATGCATTTATCAATCAACATCGAGTTCAAGTTCGAGGATGCACACTTTATTTACGGACGCTACAACGACCCGACGGCATTGCTACTGCTCGTGTGCGGAGCGATAGCGATGGTGCGAGGCGGAAACTTTCGAGAACGTGCCCAAAGCATCGGCACGCTCGTCGCTTTGGGGCTGCTCTACGGCGCCCTTTCGCGAGTGGTAGCCTGGGACAGCGAGACCATCAACCAGGCAGGTCTGTATTTGTTCAGCAATGATACGCCCTGGTATTTCTTCAGTTCGCATGGCGCAGGGTATCCGATCGGTTTACTGGTGGTCGCAGTGGCCGTCTGCGGTTTCTTGCTGCGTGGGCAGCCGCTGGTCATTGTCGCGGTGCTCTCTCTTCTCGCGCTAAACGCACATGCGCTACTTAGCGGGTTCGATGACGCTGAATCTCGCGGCGCTCGAGTGTCGCGCGCGTTGGAAGGCGCAGCATGGATCAATGAGCACGTTCCGGAGTCGGAGTGTATCGCTTACGATCAGCGGCAGCGTTCGAAGCGGGCGCCGCGCAGTATCAAAAAGATGTACAACGTCTACCTGGCCCTGCATTTCGCGGTCGCCCCGCGCAGGGTAGTTGCGATGAACGAGCCGGAGAAATTCCACGAATGTCGCTTTGTCTATTCCACCGCCGACGCTGAGCCGGCGGCGCACTGGCGAGAAGCTTGGGCGAGTAAGGACTATCGCGTTTTCGAACTCGCTCCAGCCTCGTAAATTTGCGGGCGAGCCCGTTCGCGAGACTAACTGCCTAATCTTCCAGCCTTTTCACTAATTTTTGAAGCAACTCCGCATTCCCGCCTGATTTACTACCGCGGGGGTGTGGAATTTCCTTTTCAGTTCTGATACTACATCACTTCCGACGGTAATAACGTCCCTAGCAGGGTGCTCTTCGGGCCGACCGTGTGCATTTGGCATCGGTCAGGCGGTGGCTGAAGGTGTCAGTAGTAGGCAGTGCAGGTGTAACAATGTTTGGAATTCAGAAAAAAATTGGCTTATTGGCTCTGGCGATAGGAGTGGTGCTGCCGACGGCTTCGGCGTCTGCAACGACCTACACCTACACCGAGAGCAATTGGGTAAACGGTGTCAACTATCAGGACACCGGCGGGATCTTCAACTTTCTCGAGATGACGTACAACGACGTCAACCATGTTTTCACCTTCGAGTTTGAGACGGAAACGCGAGACCCCAACGGGGCAGACCCGCGACGAACCGAAGGCTTTACCCTGGCGGTGAACAACGGTCCCATCCCTCGGGGCGCTGACGGTCTGGCGTTGCTGTATTTCGACGCATCCGGAGCGGATCCGGTACTGACCGCGTATGCGTACAACGGGCAGAACAATCAGTCGAGCCATCAGGTGGGGCCGAACGGCGGTGCAGCTACCGTGCTGCTTTCTGCAAACCAAGGTCCAAACGCAACGGGCGGAATTTCGTTTAGTGAATCGGGGAACACTCAAACCTTTTCCTTTTCGCTGGATACGGACCTGTTAGCGAATGCGTTGCTGGTCAACAACGGCTTGCATTTCGGTCCGTCCGAAATCGGTATTTGGCTGCATACGTTTGCCGGTGTGAACTCTGCCTACTCGAACGGTGCGCTGAGCAGCTTCCGCTCCATTGACGGGAAGGGCTTTACGGATCTCTCACACCAAGCCATTCCGGAGCCCGGCACAATGCTGCTCTTGGGAGCGGCGCTTGGTGGAGCAGCGCTTCGGCGCCGGCAGCAGGCTGAATAATAGCATGCTCTCGGTCTGACAAAGGCGGGCAATAGCCCGCCTTTGTCGTTTCTGGGGTCGGACGCAGTGGAAGAAGAGTCACGTTTCCGCCTTCTGCTCCAATCCGAGCGTACAAAGGGAAAGCCCTGCGCCGTATGACGCAGGGCTGAAAAGAGGGTCTGGGGATTACCGATATACTTTGTGGTGCAAGTTTGACACGGAGTAGGCATCGACTCGTCGACCGACCAGTTCACCCAGGCGATCCAGATATGCCTCCATTCGTCCTCGATTACCGTCCCAGCCTGACAGCAGTTCGTAGCGGGGTTGCACCTGTTCCAGTACATCCGCTCGATCTGCCAAAGTCGTTACTTCATCGATGAGAACGCGCATGGTGCGTTCATTCGCGAAATAACGAGCATCTGTGCCCTCGTAGGACGTGGCAATCCGAATAGTCGGAAGCGCCTCCATCCTGTCGAGGTTCGTGACGGCAAGCGTGTCGAGCTCACCAACAACCTCTAGCGCGTAGCGTGCGGAGACGGTGTCGAACCAGCCGGTGCGGAACGCACCCTGCCACATGTTAGTCGCATTGTGACACGGCGGAATTGCAATCGACCGGTCTTCCGTCGGAAACGGACCGGCCCCGTGACGTGTCCCATAGCCGCGCAGGAGACCGACTCGGGTCATGCCTCCGCGGAATCCTGCTTCCGTCAATAACTGCTCGGCATTGGCAAATGTGCAGGTCGAGCGGGTTACGTGAGGGAAGAAACCGTACTGCTGATCCAAGAGCACTCCTTGGGCGCCTTCGAAGACCGTTGTGCCCGTCCGCAGCAGCGAACGAAACTCCGTTTCCGAGACGACTGAGACCCTATCGACAAGTCGCCTAAAGAGGCGAACATAGTGCTCGATATCGGTATGCTCCAGCCGTTCCAGCAGGGCTTGGGCTGCAGGCGACCGAAAGGCCTGTGCTTCCTGCATTTTATCCAGCGCAAGTCGTCGCAGCTTATCGAACAGCGCGGGGGACCTGAGGTCTCGCACGTAGAGCGCGTCCGCGCCGAGCACCTCGACATCACGCTGCGTAATGCCGATGCCGAATCCGGTGCTACCGTGGCGTGCGACGCCTCGGTCAACTTCCATCATTTGATTCAGCAGGCGCGCAAACGGCGTAATGACCGGCGCGTTCTCGCTGACCACCACTCGGCTCAACGGGTCCTTGACGCCCAGCTCGACCAACATTGCAGCCTCCTTGAGCAGCATCTCAGGCTCGACCAGCATAAAGCGGGAGAGCATCGTCCGTACCTCAGGAACGAACGATGCAGCGCCGAATTGCCGAAACCCGTGGAAACGTCCGTCGGGAAGCACCACATGGTGATGCGCCTGCACGCCGCCGTTGAAGCGGACTACAGTTTGAGCGCCATGCGTCCGCACCAGATGGTCGACCCAGGAGCCCTTGCCTTCGTCGCCAAACCCGAGGCCGACCACTATCCAGGCCGATGACATTGCGCTACCTCCTCGTTCGAAAAGGACTACTGAAGAGAAAGAGAGCCGCTGCTGCACCGCGCAGCAGCGGCCGAGACACGGCCTACTCGAAGAGTGTCTCATCCACACGGACGCTTGCGGTGCGTTCCGCAAAGGCGCGTAGCGCCTCGATAACGTCGTCGCGACGCGCTTTGGCAACGCGACGCTTCCGCATATCATCCTCGAACTGGGCAAGGTCAAACAGACCGCGAGCGATAGCGATCGCTCCCAGCATCACTTCGACCGAGTTTCTCGGGTCTGCGACCCGGAGAATCTGCTCGGCCGGAATCAGCTTGCTCCAGTTCTCGAGCACGACCTCGTCGGCATACGCACGATGCGCATCTTGCTTCGGAGCTACGTCGCTGACGGGTTCATACACGAAACGAAATGCCGGCTCGTTATGACCGACACGACCTTTCGGCATGACCCCTTCGAACGTCTCGATGCGTCCGCCGACTTCCAGCTCGACCTTGAACGGAATCTCCTCGACTTGCGACTCATGGTAGGCGAACGTATTCACCCAGAATTCGTAGGTGCCGGGCTGTGGTTTCGAGTCACCGACCTTCCAGCGGATATTCTCCACCGGCTTTCGTGTCTCTGCTCGTCCGGCGTTACGATCCACATCCAGGAATCCTCCGCACCGTCCATGCTTGTCACCGAAGTAGATATGCTCTCCACTCGGCGTGCGCACATGAAGGTCGAGGTCGTTGAAGTCGTTCCAGATCAAGGTCGCTCGAAGGTAGCAGTTGCGATATTCGCCACCTGCCGCATCAAGTCGCTGTCGAATCTCCCGATCAATCGAATGAAGACGTTCGGTCATCGTCGACCGAGGGAAGATTAGAAACGCGTGGTACTTCTCCTGAAGCTCCTGAAAGACCTCGACGGTTGGAAGCTCCGCGGGAAGTCTGTCGCCGATGTAGCTATGCACGAACGCCGGAGAGACTTGTGGGTAGGGGGATTCATCTCCGGTGAAGAAGACAAATCCTTTCACGCCCCGCGCAACCGAATCCAGTTCCGTCTTTCGAGCAAGGTAGTACGCCAGGAGCTCGTAGGACTCCTGACCGCTTCCACCACCACCTTTCTCCATCCAGACTTTCTCGAGCTGACGATCTATCCGTTCGTCCGATTCGAACTGCGACACCTGGATCGGAGCCTTATCGGCGTGTGCGTCACCGATGGCAGCGGTCATAATCTCGGGGTCAGAGGCGATACCGCTGACCTCGAGCGAGCCGAGCAAGGCGGGCAACTGCTCATAGATACGCCGCGTGTCGTCGCCCCGGGATTCCGTTACGTCCATTGCAATTACAATCGGGGTTGTCGCCGGATGTTCTGCCGAATCACGACATTCACGAACTTTGCCGCGAATATTGAGGTCATCGTGGACGGTTTTGATCCGGCCAGTCTGAACTTCGTCGTGATAACGAAAGGCACGAGCACTCTCGCGTTGAGAGCCGATAGCAGCTTCAGCGCGACGTACATCACCGCCAAACCAAGATCCACCACCCATGGTAGTATCCTTTCGATACAAGAGAAATGAAACAAAATGGCGCTCCATCGCCCCAGCTGATCTCCTCTACTGCATATTGAATGGGAGAAACTTCCTCGGCCAAAGCGAGTCTTTCAACTCGTTCTGAAGATGGAAGAGCTCCCACGCATCGGACGGACGTCGTTCGACGCGTTCCTCTACCAAGTCCAGCAAGAATGCTTGAAGGTCTTGTTCAACTGTCGCGGGAATACGGTTCTCGACCGGATCCCCACCGACGAGCCAGATCATCACCTTTCCAAGCGAATACAGATCGGACCAAGGTCCGATCCGTCCACCGGTGCGTACTTCGGGCGCAGAAAACGCTTCGAAGTGCTCCGCAATCCGCTCGCCGCTGCATGCCGGTTCGTGCACCGCACTTCCCCAACCCCCGGCGATACAGACGTTATGAACTGCCGGTTGCACTACAAGATGCTCTGGAACCAGAGTTCCATGCACCACGCCCTTTGCGTGAACGTACCCGAGCACGCTCAGAAGTCGATCGAGCATCCAAATCATGTGGCGTTGATCGACTCCGCGGCGATGTTCGGGATGTTGGCGAACCGCAGTCAGGGGAAAGCCCTTGATCTTGCGATACGCTATGCCAAGACGGGCCCCCGCTTCGAATCGTTCGAGCGGGTAGGGAAGGTGGCGCCACTGAGGAACATCCGTCGAGTGCAGGATGTCGAGCAGTCGTCGTTCTCGCAGCATACTCGGGTTTGCGGCCCGTGTTGTCGCGAGTTTGAGCACCACTTCTCCAAGCAGTATGCCATTCTCTTCGAGAAAGCCTTGGTAGAGAGTCGATCTCGCGCCTTCACCAAGCTTAGGCCCAACATAGAATCGTCGGGGACCGATAGTGAACGAGCGGGTCAACTTTGTAGGCGGCGCAGTACCGAAAGCGACAATCCCGTAGGTCATCTCCCGAATACGGCGACGTCCCTCCTCATACTGCCTCTCAAGCAAAGTCAGTGCTTCCGCGGCAGCTTCCCGGTCCGCCGGATTGGCGTACGCCTCCGGACGAACCACGGACCGTAGCCGCTCGTATTCTCGCTCCAAGTAAGCAAGGAGCGTGTCGACGGGCAGCACGATGTCCTCGCAACCGAAGATATCTTCCGGGTGCGTTGCCTGAAGAATTCTCAGGTACACCGGTTCCAGGTCAGCATCCATCGTCAACTCTCCTTCG
>JAGRAW010000108.1 GCA_020434415.1 Bdellovibrionales bacterium | reverse complement strand
TGGACTGCTCTCCTCTCTGAGTAGTGATTGCTTACCGTCTCAAGGCGAGGGGGGCTTCCGCCCCTTTACCTTGAGGCGGCAACTACCTCTTCGGTTTTCCGTGAGGTTACGTTCTCCGGTCGAAATTACTTAGGCGAGTATGAAGAAGTGATGGTCACTTTTTCCCGCTCGCCTTTGTTTTTCCAGGAGAAGAATCATGAGCCTCAAGAAGATTGTTTTACTGAGTCCCACACTTCAGGCTACGGAAAGCCTCATCCGCGCATGTGGCTTCCCCTTGGAAGGCGGTTCCGGCGTCAAGGCGCAATTCGCCTTGAAAGAGGCCCTCCAGTGGACCCTGCGATCTGAAACGGACCCCTTTCCATGGGATCCCGTTTTGCGGGCGTTCCTGCCGACCACCGCCCAGATCATTCCAACCGTTTGGGCAACGGTGAACGGCGGCGAGGTGTTCGTCAACAAGACGGTGGAATTTCGAAACGCCACCCCTTGGAGCTCAGACGAAGAGGATTCGGCCATTCGGATCCTCATTGAACGGTCCTCCGTAGAAGGACAGGACGCAAGCGTCCTCGTTATGCCGACGAATCCCGCTGATTCCGCCCGGCTGCCTGCGGAAGTGGCGAATGCCATCCTCGGGGCACTCGATATCGAGCTGCCTGAAAACCCCCGGGAGCTCCCTGCGGTGCATGGAGAGCAGTTCAAGGTGCTTCCGCTCCCACTCATCTTGTGGGCGCGACAGAGCACCCGAGATTCGGTGATGATCCTCGTCTAGTTGTTACGAAAACAGCCGAGCCTACCGCCGTAGAGTAGCTCGGTTTCCGGTGAAAGGTTCAACAAGTAGTTGCCGCCCTCTCAGAGCGATCGAACGCACAGCGCAGTTCACAGAGCCCCAATCTCGTGCGGGGGAATTCGCCGGTCGATGAACCACTTGAACGGCGGCGGCGGATAGCGGTAGAGCGTGGTGGGGATCTTGTCCTTAATCGAATCGTGAAACTCGGGCAGCCGGGACCAATGAATGCCCATCTTTACATGATGAGCGGTGTGGTAGCCGAGGTTGCCGGTGCAGATGTTATACCAGCGACACAGGATATTATACGAAGCCTGAAATTCGTCGTCCGTGTCCAGTCCCGAGTGGTGATAGTAGGTGTGCCAAGCCGTGTTGTAGAGTGAAATCCACATCGGCAGGATAAAAATACACAGCGCATTGAACCAATTCCACCAGACGAGAAACGCCAGTACTACGAGTGTGAGCGCCAGCATCCGGAAGAAGACTTTCCCCTGCTTCGGAAAGGCACGGGCGACAGGAAAGCAGCGCGGATAGGCGGTCAACGCAGTCACCAACGAGTAGCGGAGGACACCCATCTGCTTGCCCTCGGCGTCCTTCCAGCGCGACTCATCCGCTTCCTGGTCAAGATAGTGCAGGTGGTGCCCGAGAACGTGGTGCAACACCCACGCATGGCTGGTCACCCCGGTGAGAAAGCCGTAGACGAAGTCCAAACAGCGGTTGAGGAACTCACCACGAAACGTCGGCAGATGCTGATGATGGTGATTCCAGGAGGAGATAAAGGCCTTGGGCAGGATCCCTAGCAGCATCCAGCCGACAACAAGCCATCGGTTCTCAATCAGAAAGAACACCGCTAGATCAGCAGCAAAGAACGACAGGAATATTGCAACCGGTACTATATCTTCACGATAGCGAAACATGGAGCTGGATGCGTGTATGATTCGGTAATGCTCAAATGCAGCGAATTTGCGAAAGAGAATTACCAATATTTTCACTCAGAGGCGAGTTCTTTCTCGGCCGACGCCTGTTCGATTGCCTCCGCATAACGCAGTCCCAAGGCGCCCGTTACCAAAAACAGCAACCCGATCAGCAACGGCACGTAGATAACGAAGGTTGCCGATGGATCGAGCACTGCTTGGCTGGGACTATTCGGGTCGTAGTACACCGGCACTTTGGTCCCAGGGGTGAAACGCCGCGCGGCAGCTTGAGCCTCTGCTCGGGTGTCGAACTTCTCGTGGGTAGCGCCAAGGCGATAGCGAGAACCGGTATAACTCTCTCCATCCACTGTCCAGCGATAGGTGATCGATGGATAGTGTTGCCGAAGCCGATCGCGCGCCGCTTTTGTCACGGTGGTCCCGCCGGAAACTTCCAGCTCCGTTCGAATGCGCGTCGTAACCACCTCGCCCTCGGTCACCGGCCAACTACCGACTTCACCGCCAAGGTAAATGAAATACCCACCGAATCCCCCAAGCGCGAGACCGGCTACAGCGAGAAAGCCCATTACCGCTCTAATCATCAGCACCGCCTCCAAAATCTTTGTTTCGAGATCCCATCCGGCAACGAAAGAACTACCGAGCGCAGAATCCGGAAGCAAACAGCGCTGCGCCACTCCTTTGGCACCGCATCCCCAGCGACTGCAACACGTTCCCCTAGCGGTTTCGATCGCTTCATGCACCGCGCAGGTGCAAGACATTAGGGATATTTTGGAGTCAAAACACCTGGTAACGGATTCCGGTATCCCGAGCACGCTACCAGGTCAATGCAGCCGCTGACTAGAACCGCTCAACACCGGCACCGGGGGTCTGGGAAGATTCTGTAAAGTCACAAACGCCGTTTCGGTCTTCGTCGGGACATTCGTTCGCGCCCGACGAGCTTGATGAAGAACTCGACGAAGTACCGGACGAACTGCTCGAAGAACTGCTTGAGGAACTGCTCGCGTTTGACGAGCTGCCGGAGCTTGTCGTTGGGGCACCCGGCAGTGTCGGAGGGCTGCCGATACCTCCGATACCACCAACACCGCCGATACCGCCAAGCCCACCTACAATGCCGAGACCGTTCTGGCCGGAGTTGCCGCCGCCGGTAGCTCCTGACCCGCCGCAACTACCGCCCGAGCAACTTCCGCCGCCTGCTCCGCAGCTTCCGCATCCTCCACCGGCGCGTGGGCAGCTTCCCGTCGGGCAATTGCCGCTCGCGCAGGGCGACGGCCGTGATTCCAGCTCCTTTATTTTCTCGTCATTTTCTGCCTGAGCCGCTTCGACATCCTGTTGGTCGATACCGTCGCCGTCCAGGTCTTTGACGGGAGTCGTGACTTGGGCACTCGGCGGACGTAAGCCGCACTGCCCATCCTTACAGAGGTTTGCCGTGCCGGTGATCTGAGTGGGTAGTCCTTCGGGACCGAGTATAGCTCCATAGTCCGGCGCGACCGCGGACAGCGCACCGACACTCAGGCCAGGCGTGCTCAGCCTCGCAGCTGCGGACGTTCGAATGTTGAACGGCAGGTTGGTGACCCTAGCAACCTGTCGGACACCGGCCCAACGAAGAGTGACATGCCGAGCATCCACCGGCAAACAAACGGCGGAAACCGAATCACCGCCATAGCAGAGCTTATACGTGCGCTCGATAGGACGGTTCTCGGCATCGACAAATTGTACGGGAATGTCACATACGTCACCCACGCAAGCTGTGCCCGAATCATCAGCCGTGTAGAGTGCCATACCGGTCTGCGCTTCATCTTCCCAGGCAATTCTCCTAAATGTCCTTGCAGTTTTGAAAGACAGGGATTGGCGAACTGCAGCATCCTCAGCGGGGTCTCCAACGGGTGCTCCACCCGAGCTGCTACTGGAGGAACTGCTGGAGCTGGATGAGCTTGAAGGGGAACCTGTCGATCCGGACGGTGAACCGCTATTTGTGTTCCCACCGATCCCCCAGGCCCCGCTCAATCCGCCTAAGCCCCCCAAGCCGCCTAGACCTCCAAGGCTGCCGAGCCCGGCAACTCCTTGGCTGCCGGATCCGGCAGCTCCTCCACAGCTACCACCGGCGCATCCGCCGGTCGCCCCTGCTCCACAGCCGCCGCCGGAACAAGCTCCGTTTGCCTGACCGCTACAACTTTGACATTGCCCTCCTGCTTCGCTCGCTTCCACCTCCTGCCCCGCGTTGGGCTGCCCGCTCGCCGCGTTGACCTGCACCGGGCGTGGCCGAGGGTTTAGCACACACGCGCTCGAACTGCATTGTTGCATGAACCGCGTTTCATCGACGTGACGACCGAAGGCCTTGGCAAGTAGCGGGTGCATTTCGCGTCCCCCACGTTGACAAGTCGGACAGACCCGAGGGTCCGTGCTGAGGTCAATTGAGCACGACAAGAGGGGAAGCGTCGGCGCGGGACCGGGGAAAGGAAAGTCAGGAGGATCGAGCTTCGGGGGTGGTCCCGGAGTGTTCGCCGGTCTGTCGGTCACGCCATCGTCGTTTTGGAGGTAGTCCTGCTCGACTACGCGAACCGGCCCGAGTTGAAAATCACTGGAGTTCCGCCGCGGCTGGGGGATCTCCCAGCGGTCAGAATCGACCTTGGTCGGTCCGTTTTCGTCTTCGGCCTCCAACGCTAGCCGCGCATGTGCCTCCAGCGCAGCGATCGGTGCTCGAGTTATCGGGTCGTTCTCTCGGTCCCGATTCAAGCGTGCCGGTTTCGGTGCAGGGCCACGTCCGCGGATCTGTCTTTTCCGGTCACGACGATCGCCTATGCGGACCAGTGCTCCATCTATGCCAAAATCCGTCGGCGAAATTACGTAATCGCCGGGCGGCAGCGGCCGCGAACTGTAGCGCGGCCATTCGTTTGATTCTGCACCATGCGGACGATGCTTCCGAATACCGACCGTGCTGAGGAAGCTACCGTTTTTCGTCTTGGACGGCGTGGCCTTCAGATCGACACCAGGGCTATCAAGCTTACTCGTCGTACCTCGAAGGGGAGCGATAAGCGGACGCCCCGGTCGCGGCTTCGGATCAGCGAGCACCCCCAGCGGCTCGAGCTTGGGATCGCGACCGGCAAGCGGGGTGTTGCCGTAGTACCAGTCGTCGGGATTGTCACCGGTGTTCAATACCGAACAGCCGAGGAAGCCTTGCGCCGAACAAATAGTGCAGTAGCACCCGACACGCTTGATCCAATACGCCAGCCGCACCTCCCGGACATAGTTGTGATAGCGCCGTACCGGATCGCCACTGCCGTCCTTACCCAGGATTTGCTGCTGCAAGTCGCGACGAAAGCCCCAAAATCCGAGCCCCGGCAGTTGCGCGTCAAGGGTCTGGCGGTCCGGGTCGAAATAGGCCTCTTTCACCAGGGATTCCGGCTTGAAGCACTCACTACCGAGCTTGCCGTCATTGAGCGTCGGATACACGACTTGCAATTTGTCGACGGAGAAGACCTTCCCCGGCCCGACGGGCTGAGCATTCCCGGCATAGTTCCTGCCATCGAGCGGATTCGGACCTTGGTTGCCTCGTTCCGCGTAGAACGACCAGAGTATGGGGCGGCGCTCACCGCCGTTCGACAGGTTGGGCCCAAACGTCGGAAGACTGTTCAAGGTATAAAAGAAGTAGCCGTTCAGGATCTTCGCGTAGAGCGGATCGTTCATCAGGTTGTTCGCCCGACTGCCATACGTCCGGCCGTTCTGCGCGTGCTGCCACCAATCCTGCCAGTGGGTCCAGTACCGTGCCCGGAACCGGTCGATGCCGGGGTCGTAGTAGGAGGGGTTCATCTCCTTGTATTGACCCAGCATGGAGCTGATCGTGTCCGGTTGCTGAGAGCCCTGCGGATCGAGCTCGCTGGTAACCACATCAGCCAAGCGAAAGACGTTACCGTCTCCCTCGTCGACTATCGAATGGCCCCACGCACTCCCCCGGTTCTGATTCCCCGGCGGCTCGCTAATCTCTCGATGCTTGAGATTGAACGTTACCTCGTCGTGTCCCTCATTGTAATCAGCGTGTGAGACTGCCAGCTTCGAGGGGTTCGGGAGAGTGTTGAACCAGCAACGCGACTCCTTGACGTACCCCTTCCAGTTGTCCCTTCGCGGCGGACGGCGATTGCGACTGAGCTGACGGTTCGCGTTGCTCATGTAGACGAGAGTGTGGTTCGAGTGAACATCACTCGCACCGACGCCGTCATTAGGAGCGAGATCGAGGCCGGTAAAGACAAAAGCGTAGAAAATGTGTTCCGGAAATGCTTCTCTCAACTCGGCTTCAGTTTTTCGCTCGCCAAAGGTGTCCTCCCACCAGTCACTGAAATACCGCTGAATGAACCGGTCATAGACCGTGTTCCGAGAGTGGGAGAAAGAGAGTTGCTGACCGTTTCCGTCGCCAGTCGGCTTGTCCGGCTCTTGCAAGTAGTCGCCGTAGGGATTGAAGCTCCCCATAGCGCGTCCGGGGTAGGTCCGCGAGATATACACCGGCCAGTAGTACTCGGAGACGTAGAACTGATTATAGCGGCACTCCACCGGAAAAAGTCCCGGCGTGGTCACGTCACAGGGAAGACAACTCAGGGCGGGACTGTTCTCATTGTACGTCACCCATCCTGTCGGGCAACGCCGCTCACACTCCTGCCAGTAGGGAGAACTTTCGTCGGTAACTTGCCGTTCCTCGAAACAATTGGAAAACGTCTCCGGATTGAAGAGGACCCGGGTGTCCTTGTCCGCATAGTCTCTTTCCGAGGTGTCGGCGATACCCGGCTCACGCACCGCACGTCCGAGACGGTCGGTATCCTTGCTTCCACCGGCGCCGCCCGCCGCACCGACCTCCCTGCCGGGCGGGCCGAGCATCGGATGGCGCGCAGGCATTTCTTCGTAGACGTCCAAGCCATTCGGAAGCATCTCTTTTAGGACTCGAGCTCGGGGATGATGCCCTGCTTCGTAGTCATCCACGCGGAAATTCTCCGCGACAAATCGCTCCAGTAGCGGCTCCATACGCTGAAGCCATGGGGGATAGTCCTGCTCCAGCGTATTCTCGACTCGTCGGCGCACATCGGATCGCATGGTGGGCGACATCCACGAAAGGCCGTCATCGAAAGCGTCTTGTTCTTGAGCGAGGGTAGATTGGGGGGTATGGACCGCCAGAACGGCGACCAGCAGCAGGCCGACTAATGAAGCCACCGGCTTCAAAGAGTCGCCAAGGCCTAGGCGACAAACAAGCTTCATGTAATTCAATGATACATCGTTTTCGTATTCACACGGCACCGTGGTCAACAACCGGTGATTGTCAACCACGGTGCCGTTCTTAGAAACAACACGCCGTCGAGGAGTTTGCGCGGGACCGCCTATCGACTGCTGCGTACTGTTTGTTATGGAATGGTGGTCCCTGGAAGTGGCTTTTTTTGTGGCTCAAGACAGCGAATTAGCAAACGATTCTTGCGTAAATGCAATGTCCACCGACGAGGTTTCCTATGCCCGTCAGAAGTCGGTGGGGGCAGCGGCCTGACGCCCGCGTGCCCCTACACCGGCATAAGATGAGGGTACACCCTTGTCGCCGATGCTCTTGGCCGCTAGCGAGCGACCGGACGCTGGGGTATTCTATAGCAATCGCGCTTACAGCGACTGGGAGACTCTCATGAACCGCCGCGTGGTAGTCCAATGCGTTGCTATTTCACTTCTTGTTTGCACGATCTTCAACACCGCCCTGGCGCAGGATTCCGACGGCGACGGAGTATCCGACACCCAGGAACGAATTGATCAGACCGATCCCGAAGATGCCGACCACTACCTCGAACATAGTGGAGCCACCTCGTGCGCGGACTGGAACGGGTATCTCTCCTCATTTGCGCAAATTTTCGAGATCAGAAACACCGGTTGCGGGGACGCTGCCGTGCGCGTTGATTTCCGCGGCATCGACGGCAGTCTGCTCGATCAGGTTTCCGCCGCGGTCGGACCTTCGGCTCAAGTGGATGTGGTACTCAACGGACTGAACGGCTTTGCCGCGCAGACCTACGGCACGGTCTGCGCCACGGTAACTTCCGGCCCTCCGGACGCGATCGAGACGGGCACGGTCTACTATACTCTCCGAGGAGATTCCTTTAGCCAAGTCGTGGCCGCGCACGGTGTTCGAGCGCGAAGCGGTTCGCAGTTTGTAACGTTCAACACCTATTCCCCCTCTCCCCTTCCCGAATATGCCGGGAAGTTGACTGCCGATTATGTGCAGGTGGTAAACGAGAGCGATGCGACGCAAAACGGCGCACTCCATTACTTCGATCAGGACGGTCGCTCGATTCGACGCGCCCCGGTTGAACTACCGCCGCACGGACGTTTCGACGTTTCGACGCATAGCGTCGGCGCGAATCGCGTTGGGCTTGTCGAGTGGCGCCCGGCAGACTCTGCTGCGACGTTTCGCTTGCTCTCCACACGCTACTACTACGATGGCCCTACAAACCGGAGCACACTGCTGGGTGCAGTGGCATTGCCGTTTCAACGACCTACCGGATATCGCTCGGCTGCCGCGTTCGAGACGCAAAGCAACCTGATCGCGGTCCTCGAGCTTGGTAACACGCTCGATGTCGAGGTGCGCATCCCTGTTACCGTCTATGACGCGTCAGGAGAAGCGGTCGACGACCAGCCCGGCACCGTGGCAATTGCCCCGTCGGGCGTGTATCACGTGATTCTAAACGAGTATCTTCCGGAAGGGCTCGGCTCGGTGGTATTCGATCCCAACAGAAACCAGGCCGTAACGGCAGTGTTGCTTGAGTATTCCCTGAGTGACATTGGCAGCTTTCGTGGGGTTACCGCGACGAAACCGACAAGCGGATTTGGCAGCACACAGCTCGTTTCCTACAACAACTTCCTTGGTCCGTGTCGTCTGCGTTTAGCCAATCTCACGAACAGTCCCCAGGAAGTCGCGTTATCCATGTCGCGCTATGACGGCACGACGCTCCCCCTGGAGAGCCCGATCACGCTCTCGGCGCACGAAACCCAAGAGCTTCCCGTCTGTGAAAACGAAGACGCGTTGGGCTACGGTCCGATAAGCGTACGTCCCACCTCGTCGGAGATCGTCGTGGGAACTATGGTGCGAAGCAACCGTGCGGAAACGTCTTCATTCCATGTACCGCTGCAAGGACGCGCCGCTTGTGCCGGAACGCTTGCCGCGACACCGAATATCGTGTCGCTTACGGCGGGCGGCGATGCTTCGGCTGCCCTTCTTGTAACCAACAAGTCGAACAGCGTGACACTGACCAACGTGCAAGCCCTGTTACCGAGCACGTGGACGGAAGTCACCCAAGATGCCACCGCCTGTCAGTCACTCGCGCCCGGCGAAAGATGTTCCTTGACCTTTACTCCAGGGAACGTGGTGCGGGCCCCGGAAACCATTTCCATACAGGCAGACAATGCCTTGCCCGTATCGGTAATTGTGGCAGTCATCGCTCCCTCCAGCTAGCAGAATGCGGAAAAGCATCGCGCAGCCCCTGGTAGAGGATGCACCCTGCTACAGACGAGAATGGCGCCGCCTTCCAATGCTCGGCCGGGAGTTACCCTTCGCATAGGGTCCGCGTTCAACGCCGAAACCGATCGCAACCCTTGAAACTCACTCAAGGATTGACTAGCCTAGGGGCCCCGGCTCGGACCCGAGGGCAATGGAGGATTCGGCATGAAAGAAAGTGAAGCGGTTGTGGGACTTATCATGGGTTCGCGCTCGGACTGGGCCACCATGCGGGACACCGCCGAGCTGCTTGGCGAGCTTCACGTGCCCTATGAAGCGAAGGTCGTGTCGGCTCATCGAACTCCGAGCTGGTTGATGAGCTACGCAGAATCGGCGGAGCAGCGGGGATTGCAGCTTATCATTGCGGCAGCGGGTGGCGCCGCTCACCTCCCCGGCATGGTCGCTTCAATTACTTCGCTACCGGTTATCGGGGTGCCAATCGAGTCAAAGACTCTTAAAGGAATGGACTCTCTGCTTTCGATCGTTCAAATGCCGGCGGGGGTGCCGGTGGCAACTATGGCGATCGGCACCGCGGGAGCAAAGAACGCGGCGCTTTATGCTGCGGCTATCTTGGCTCGCTCTTCGAAAAAAATTGATGGCGCGCTGAAGGAGTTTCGCCGTCGCCAGACGGAAGCGGTGCTGAACGACCGCGATCTCTCGCTCTCGGAGTAGAAAAGCATCATGCGCATCGGCATCTTCGGCGGGGGCCAACTGGCACGACTCTTGGTGCTGGAAGGTTCACGGCTCGGTCTTTCGTTCCGCATCTTCGACGCCGCTCCGCACTCCTCGACCTGCGAGCTAGCTCCGTTTCATCAAGGAGCGTTCGATGATCAAGCAGCGCTCCGCTCATTTGCGAAGTCGGTGGATGTGGTCACGGTCGAATTCGAGAACGTACCGGCGGAAGCTTGCGACTACGTGTCCCAGTTTGTGCCGTGCTATCCGCCGGCGCAAGCGTTTGCCGCCAGCCAGGATCGACTGACGGAAAAGCAGTTGTTTGAACGGCTCCAGATCCCGACCGCCGGGTTTGCAGCCGTAGCGTCGGTAGACGAGCTACTGGAAGCAGAGCAGCGCTTCGGTTACCCGCTGCTCCTCAAGCGCAGACGGTTCGGTTACGACGGCAAAGGACAGTGGCGCATCACCGATCGGGCGCAAGGCAAAGCGCTCGTTGCCGAGCTTGGCGGAGAGCGCCTGATTACAGAATCCATCGTGCCGTTCGACCGCGAGCTCTCCATCATCGCCGCTATCTCCCGAAGCGGGGAACGGACATTCTACCCGCTGGTCCAAACCGTGCATCAGCAAGGCATTCTTCATACGGCAACCGCCCCTGCCCCGCGACTGACGGAAGCCCTGGTCAGTCAGGCGGTCGGTTATGCGAATCGCATTGCCGACGAGCTTCACTATGTGGGCGTCTTCGCGCTCGAGCTGTTCGAACTACAAGGTCAGCTTCTTGCGAACGAAATGGCCCCACGGGTGCACAACTCCGGCCACTGGACCTTGGATGGCTCGGTCACCAGCCAATTCGAAAACCATCTGCGCGCAATCCTCGGCTTGCCTCTCGGCAGCACCGAAAGTCTGGGCACTTCCGTGATGCGCAACATCATCGGTACTTTCCCACCCAAAGAAAAGCTTCTGCAAACGGGCTTGCTCCATCTGCATGACTACACGAAGGAACCGCATCCCGGTCGCAAGCTAGGCCATGTCACGGCAGTCGCAGATGA
>JAGRAW010000107.1 GCA_020434415.1 Bdellovibrionales bacterium | reverse complement strand
TCGCGACGAACTGCAGGATGTCTGTTCCTTGATCTACCGCTGCTACCGCAAACGTGGCTACTGCGAGCAAAACGCTACCGGCCTGCACTTCTCGCCGTTCATGTTCGGTCGCGACTCCAGGACCTTCATGCTCCGGGCCAATCAGGCCTTGCAGGGGACTGTCTCCATCTTCCCGGACTCTGCGGCCGGTGTCCCGTGTGAAAGTCTCTATCCGGAAGAGGTTGCGAAGCTTCGCGAGCAGGGCATCAAATTCGCCGAAGTAGGATTGCTTGCTGTAGACATTGATAAGTCGACAAACCGAAAATATTCCCTCGCCAACAGGGCCAAGATGGCGCCCCTGTTTATGCTGTTCAAAATATTGCTGAACTACGCTTTTTACCATGGCACCTCCCATTTGCTGATAATGGTTCACCCACGGCATGAAGAGCTCTACCGCTTTCTAGGATTTAAACCCTTTGCCGAACCGAAGCCGTACGAAGGTGCCTGTGGCAATCCGGCGGTGCCCATGATGCTCGATCTCGATGAGGAACAAAAGAGCGCTAGCCGATCACTAAGAAAATTCTTCTTACGCAACATGTTTTCGCCAAGCGTTTTCGCCACACAGCTTTCACAGGAACCTACTGCGTTTGCTGATGTATTCGGCGAGTCTTACTATAGTTATCATGAGCGCTATGTCCCAAGCGGAATCTGGTCGGCGCAGCGGGAAGCCTGAATCGTCGTAGGACAACCTCATCTGACGGACATGTCGGTACATTGAGGGTTCGCTACATAGCTACGAATTCTGCCGCAAGGACATTGCGACTTCTCTCGGCATCTTCGTATATTTTGGTCTGTCTTGTCAGATCGTGACCAGAGCGACTAAGGTACCTGCGATAGTGGTGTAACCATGGTAGCGACTACGAACCGCCACCTACCTTTCCTGCGGCTCTGACTCTCCGAGCAGCCGCGCACGGGTTCGCCGGTGGCGCGGCGAAGCCTCTGCATTCATTGGGCACTGAACTACCCTTTCTTCTGGCGCCAACGCCGCGCGACAACGCTTTCGGAGTAGCTTACGTCTCGACATTCGAGCGTTTACGCCGTGCGCTGCGCTAGCAGCTTGCTGAAAAGTCCATCCATGGCCCTTTGCAGGTCGTGCAAGCTATTCCTTCGCTATGGCGCACTCCAGATTCCAAGGAATTGGCGCCCATGAAATCTGCCGCGCGGTTGATCGCCGGCCGCTCTCAGGCGCGGCGACTCAGCGCAGTAGTCGACTCAGCCTGGCAAATTGTCTCGGCTTCGCTCGTGTCATTTTTCTCTACCTTTTGTCTCGCTATCGGTGTTGCGGAATGACAACCCTCGAACCGGGCATCAAGCCCTTTGACAGTGGCATGGCGTTATAGGTGTGGGCGTGTAGCGCGCGATTCCGAGCCTCTCGTGCTGTCTATTCCACCCAAAGTTGTGCGCAATTTGAGCAATTTTTATCGATTCAATGTCCGCTCGCCTACGAGTTCGTCTATGGACTGGCGCGCCGTTGGTGACGCAGATCCGTCTCGTTCTAGGGGGAATGTGGCAGCGCTCGTTACGTCTGCTACCGCCTTTCGTAAACTCGGAGGTGCAAGGTCGTCATGGTGGTGAAAAATTGATGAAGCTTACTTCAAGTCCTGTGCTTCTTAATGCGGAAGAAGTCAACCGGCGGTGTGATTACAAATCTAGGCGAAGCGCTTTATCGGCTCCGATCCGCGACAGCGCACGTTTACACGAATCGACTTACGATGGACGCGAAAAAAATTTTGCAAAGTCTCCTTAGCCTCAGTGTAGTTGCTCTAGGCTACTCCGTGCCGACTACGCTAGCTCAAGACTTGGATCACTATAGTATTGAAGATTTGATCCAGCTCGACGTAACGTCAGTTTCTCGGCGCCCCGAAGAGTTCAACAAGGCTGCTGCCGCGGTGACCGTGATAACTGCTGAGGATATCGAACGATCGGGTCTAACGACGATTTGGGACGTCCTGCGCATGGTGCCGGGGGTGCACATTGCCAGACAAGGCTCGAATTCTCCAGCCGTCTCGATACGAGGAATTAACTCTCGCCAAAATTCGTTTCTTCTGGTTCTTCAAGATGGAAGGCCGCTCTACGAACCGCTGTTCTCGGGAGTCTTCTGGTCTGCTCAGCAGGTTCCGCTGGAAAGCATTGAGCGCATCGAAGTAATACGAGGTCCTGGTGCGACGCTGTGGGGGGAAAACGCTGTAAACGGCGTAGTCAACATTATCACAAAAGATGCGAGCGAAACCCAAGGCCTTGAAACACGTGTCGGAGGAGGCACCTACGAGAAAGCCTTCGGTAGCGTTCGTTATGGAGATACGATCGGCGAAGACAGTTACTATCGAACCTGGGTCAAAGGCTACAGTCGTGATGACTTCGAATCCCTCAGAGGAGAATCGCTCAACGATGCTTGGTGGGGTGTCAACGGAGGCTTCCGCATTGACTCCGACTTAAGCGACGATGATGTCTTGACGGTGAGCGGTGAAGTTGGTCAGCGACGCGCGGATAATAAGGTTGAGCTAGATCCTATTCGTGAAGCGTTTGCCGGTGATGATCTTAATAGAAGGTCAATCAATGATGCTCAAACTATGCATGTACTCGGGGAATGGACACGAGATCTCGGGGAGGAGTCGCACGTTAAGGTGCTGAGCTATCTTGAGCATAACGACCTTGAGTCCTCTCGTCTTATTATGAAACGCGATACGGTCGGGCTCGATGTGCAGCACCGCACTCCAGTAGGAACTGCCAACGATATTGTTTGGGGCGGTGAATATCGCTACTACGAGGATGAAGTTGTCGGCTCGCTAATAGAATCGCTGGATCCCTCAAATGACGAGTACAGTTTTGTGTCCCTATTCGGGCAAGATACGGTAACCGTGATCGATGAAACCTTGGATATCACCTTAGGGTCACGATTCTCGCACAATGAATTTACTGACTGGGAAATTTTGCCACAGGCTCGATTCGCATGGTACGTGGATGACGTTTCGACTGTGTGGGGAGCAGTGGCTCGTTCAGTTCGGATTCCTGGCCGATCAGATCAAGACGTCAACTTTGTTGTCACCGGGTTACCCGCAAGCGAAGAGACATTTAATCTGCCGGTGCTGGTCAGACTTCTCGGGAATAACGACCTGAAATCCATTGACATGATTTCCTATGAGATAGGGGGTCGGCGGCTGGTCGCGGATAACCTTCATGTCGATGTCGCCGGTTTCTTTTTTGATTACTCCAGCTTCCCTAGCTTCGAGTCGACGGGCTTGGAAGTCGTCTCGACTCCCGCTTTTACCGGGGTTGAATCGTTCGGTGAGTATCAATATAACTTAAGCGCCCAATCTGCAGGCGGGGAAATTGCAATCGATTATCGCCCAATTGAGTCTCTTCGACTCGTTGCGTCCTATGCCTACTTGCACACCAATGTGTTTGCCGATCGAGATACTTTCGACCGATGTAACGGTTCTCCTGGGGCCATCCCTGTTTTCTGCTTGTCCGGCAAACAGTATGCCGAGCACATTGTATCGTTCCGACCTAGCTTGAATCTTCCTTATGGCGTGCATCTGGACGCATTTCTTCAGTATGTTCCCGGCTATCCTGCTGGCGTAGGTGAAGATGCTCCTGAGGTAGATGACTATCTCATATTGGACGTGAGAGCGGCGTATCAAGTTACTGACCAGCTCGAAGTATCGGTGGTAGGTCAGAACTTGGTTGAGGATGGGCACCAGGAGTGGCTAGAAGGAAGTGGAAGTACCTCCAATCGAGGGAGTCTGGTGCCGCGTGGAGTCTACGCCATGCTTACCTTCGACCTGTAACGCGTTGGTGGAGAGACCGCTCACCTGACGGACTCGCTTTCTCGGAGCCTGTTTCGCAGAAAACAAACAGGAGTCGGCGGAGAAAGTGTCCGTCGGAGCGACACTCCAAATTGTTGTGCGTGGTTGTTTATGCTCCTCTGATCGAAAGGCCGGCCGTTCGATATAGGTCGTCTATGACAAGGCTATTTCTAAGCGAGTCCTCAAGATCCCAGACGAGGCTTTTGCCGAAAAGTACGGAATCGCAGAACGTGTTCAACTGATAGTCGTACGAGGTATTCCTGTTGAGCAGGATCTGCGATTTTATTCGCTCTGACGAGGTCGTCACAACAAGCGAGCTAAGTATATTCGGCGCAAGAAAGTTAGAGAGCGTAGCTTTCCCATCGGTACCGCAGACTTCGATACGGCAGCGCCAACTCCACGGCAGACATCGCTCGATGAGAGAGCACGATATCTCGGTTTGCGTAGCATTGGGCAACATCAATTTCGCGTCCATAGCACCGTCGATGTTTTCGGCGATCACTTTCGCGACAGCCTGTTCCACTTGGTAGGTGCCGGGAAATAAGAACTGCAACAAGCACGTTACGTAACTGCCACAGTCAAGTAGGCATCCGCCGCCCATGTTGTAATGAAACCGGAAGTCGTCTCGATTGGAGGGGGCAAGTGGGGGTCCTACACAGAGTTGGGCCATAATGTGCTTCGGACTTCCCAAACTCGTAGAGACTTTTTCCCGGAGCTGTTGCAAAAGTGGATGATGAATATGGTGGAATGCCTCCATCAGGCACCGACCGTGCATTGCCGCAGTTTCTTTCATTTCCCTAACCTCGTCGGCATTCACTCCAAGAGGTTTTTCACAGAGAACGTGTTTGCCGCTTGAGAGGGCGCGTAAAACCCACTCGCGGTGATGGACATTCGGTAAGGGAATGTAAACCGCCTGAATATCGTTATCATCGAGAAGGGCTGCATAAGAGTCGAACGTGCGTGGGATGCCAAAGCGATGTGCGAACGAGCGTGCGCGCTGCGGATCCCGACTAGCAATAGCTACCACCTCGCAATAGTCGCTCGTTCGAGCTGGTTGAAGAAGTGAACGCTGAGATAATTTGGAGGTGCCAAGAACGCCGAACTTCAAAGGTTGAGTTTTGTTCAAGGTCGTCATACCAGTTTACGCTTGATTGACTTGTGTGTGGGGGCAAAATCCAGTCGTCGGTTCGGGATGACTTAGTGCAAGCTTGCTTGCGAGATGATCTGCTACGCGAATGGTTTGAGCCAACAGTGTCAATACTGGATTAACAGCAGCAGATGTTGGAAAAAATGACGCGTCGACCACGTACAGATTGTCGATATCCCAAGTTTGATTGAGAGGATTGAGGACTGAGTGAGCTGGATGGTTTCCGAAACGTAGCGTGCCGCAGTCGTGAGCACCCAACGTTTCCCAGAATGCTGCCAACTTACGCACTACAAAAGGAAAGTCCGCTTTGCGAAAGTGCGCTACCGTTTTCTTTACCAAAGCCCGATGTGGTTCCAAGTTGTTTGGTCTGTAAAAGATTCTTTTTGTTCCCTCATCTGAACATTCCACACGATTTGCCGCATTGGGTAGATCTTCCGACATTACAAACAGTTGAATCGAGTGATCCTCCAACCATAGCCCTAACTGCTTGCTCCATTGGGGCAGTTGGGCGTGTATGGGTAGGCGTCCGACGAGTTGGACCGTGCCGAGAGGATATTTTCTGGAACTGTCCGACTGATAGTAGTCGTGTAGTAGGAAATGCTTCTGAAAACGACTGGTATTGCGTCGTGACGGTGAGATTGGAATGAGAATGGAAAAGTTATGCAGCATCAGATTTCTGCCGACGAGACCACTGGAATTTGCCAGGCCTCGGGGGTGCTTTGCAGTTGCAGAACGGAGGAAGAGAAGCGCCGACTCGATTGCACCACAACAGACCGCGATGTGTTTTGCGTATAATGTCGCTTCGCTCTCGCCAGAGCTTATCTCCACCGCTTCCGCCTTGTCACCGTCGGTATTTGTCAGAATTCTAAGGGCAACGGCATTGGTCAACAGAGATACGTTCGGGTCGTCAAGAGCAGGGAGCACTCCACACACTTCGGAGTCCATCTTTGCTAATCGCATGCACGGGTAGCCATCGCAGGCGTTGCAAAATACGCATCTGCCGCCACTCCTATAGTCGATTGCGATTGGGATTGGCGCCGGCGAAAGGTTCTGCTTTTCAAGAGCCGCGGTAACCTGCGCGATGTAGGGATCCCAGGGAAGTTCAGGAAAAGGGTATGGCTGTCCACGAAAGGGAGCGGTGGGATCCTTGGTGTCGCAGCCATGTACTCCGTATAGATGCTCCGCCCGACAGTAGTATGGTTCTAACTCGCGATAGGAGATGGGCCAGGCGGGAGATATGCCGTCGGGAAACTGTATCTCCTCAAAATCAATCTCTCTAAAGCGGAGCAACGACGCTCCATAGAACTTAGTCCGCCCCCCAACGCAGAACGAATTCTTTATCGGAATGCTTTTTCCAGTATAGCCGTCGACTGCCAGTTCAGTGTGCCGATACTTATAGCTGGAATAGTTTATGACAGGATCATGGTTGTCGCTATGCTGTGGTATGAAGTCTCCTCGCTCTAGCAAAAGTATCTTGAGCTTTGATCCCGCCAGGAGCCTCGCGAGTGTTCCGCCGCCCGCGCCGGAGCCGATAATTATCACATCGAAACTTTGTTGTGCGGCCTCAGCTAGCGTCAACCGATTGTATGCTGCTCGTAGTGTGCGCTGGATCATGGTCGGCTTCGCGTTTGTTACTCAGGGTCGGCTCGCTGGTCAACGTGCCAGGTGAATACCTGCGCTCGAGCGTCGACAACAGCGAATGACAAAGTCTCCTTTTAACCTGTCGGATTCTCCGCGGGAAATGCTTAGCGCATGATTTGAGGCGCGTAACTAGTTAATCTGTCGATGTTTTTTTGGGCGCTCGCTCGTGGGAGTCGCAGCATCCGACACGGTCGGTGGCGATTCGCCAGACGGCTGCAGATTCAGGGATCATCTAATCGCCCTCCGGCATCTCAATCGAATGCCATGCCCTACCAAGCACTACCGTTTGAGTAAGATTCTTCGCTCCGCCATTCCGGGAGTTTTGCTGCTCTCTGTGCTGCACCCACAGGCGCGAGCCGATGAAGCGGGCCTTTCACTTGACGGTTACTTACGCCGCCTAAAGGCCACCCATCCATCGTTTGCTGCCCAGGAGCTGCGCCGCGATATCGCTTCAGCGGAACAACGCGCTGTGCTTGGAGGGGAGGAATGGCACCTTTACGGCAGCGCAGGCTATTTTTACACCGAACCAAAGCAAAACTACTTCGATCAACCGGAAAAGGCATACGGGTACGTGGCCAGCGCCGGTGCTGAACGTCAGGTGTGGGCAACAGGCGGGCGGCTGGCAGTTCGTGCCAACCACGATCAGACAAATATCAGTCCAAACACCTTCCAAATTCCCATCGCAGGAGAAACTCTCGAGGGCAGCCTGGGACCGGGGCGTCTTTTCGAAACCGGCGGCTTTGTCGAGTATCGCCAGCCGTTGCTGAAAAACTTTGGTGGTTCACTGGATAGACTTCAGTTTGAACTGGGGGGATACGCGGTGGAGGCAGAGTCGTTCCAGCTACAAGAAGCACAGGAAGACTTTCTGCTGGACATTGCACATCGCTTCATCGACTGGGAGCTGCTAACCGAGCTTAGGCGAATTGCGTCGCGTCGCGTTGAGCTCGCACAAACCCAACGTTCTCTTGCGGACAGGAAGCTCCACGAAAACGTGATTGCGGAGGTTGATGCCCTGCGAGCGCAAAGCGACGCTTTGTCAGCAAAGCAGGCCTTGGCAGAGCTGGAATCACAGTGGGAGGCAAAGCGAGCAGAGCTGCATGAGATTCTAGGCGACGACCTTGGAGCTGCTGCGCCGGCAGTCTCGCTGTACGACTTCGATGAAGCGGAATCATTTGAGTTTCTTTGGGCCGAACTTGAGGAGCGTTCAAGGCTGCTTCGTGCCATCGATGCCTATCACGCTCAGGCGGTGCGGCAGCTGCAGGGCGCAATAGAGAACGCAAAAGCGGATCTGTCCATAGTCGCGACGGCGGGTATTCGCGGCGACGACAAAAATTGGGTCAAATCCGCAGCAGTGGACCGGCCTGACAGCTTTCTTGGCATTGAGTTCCGTCATCCGTTGGGAAATACTGCTGCCGAGGCGAGTCTGGCGCGTGCGAAACTCCGAGTCGAGCAAATTTCAAAGGAGCGAGCTGCTACAGAGCGCGCTTTGCGGGCTGCACTCCGTTCTCACCTGGAGCGCTTGTCGACCCTTGTTGCTGTCCTGAAGATCGGCTCGAAAGAGATTCGTGCCGCAAAAGCTAAAACTGCGGAAGAGCTTCACCGCTACTACCGAGGGGAGGGAGATTTCACTTTTGTCCTTCAGAGTCAGGATGCGGAACAGCGTTCTGAAGAGCGCTATATTCAGACCGCCGCGAGTCGCCGCCGTGTATGGTTGTCGCTACTAAGCCTACTTGATCGACTGCTGTAATCACGAGTCCCCTCCCCCGGGTAAGGGAACCGCAGATGAAACGCTTTTTCGGTTTTTTTGCTAGATACCATCTGCTGGCAAACATCCTGATGCTGGCGATTACGCTGCTTGGACTGCGTGCGCTTTCGACGCTTCCCCGGGACGTCTATCCCTTCGTTGACCTGGGACAGCAGGTTATTGTCACCCATTATCCCGGCGCGTCGCCGGAGGATGTTGAACTTAAAGTGACCAACCGAATTGAGGCAGAACTCAAGACGGTGGGTAGTATCGAGCGATTCACGTCCGTCTCCGCAGAAAACATTTCGATTATCACGGTACATATCGGTGCTGATAAGAGCGACGGCCGCCTGGCTGAGATCAAGCAGGAGGTACGGGACGCGGTGCGCAGTATCAGCGACCTTCCGGGGGAGCTCGAAGCGCTGCCTCATGTCGCGGATATCGACGTCTCTACGATACCTATTCTCGAAATCGGGATAATCGGCGACGTGCCATATTCCGTACTTCAAGCAAACGCAAGGCGTCTGGAGCGGGTTCTTGAAGATGTTGCGGGAGTGAAGTTTATCGAGCGATTCGGCTGGCAGGCCCGAGAAATCCAGGTCGAGGTGTCGCCAGACAAGCTCTACGACTATCGAGTGCCACTGCAGGAGATAGTAGCCTCTATCAAGGCTCGAAACATTCGCGGGACGGGCGGCTCATTCGAGTCGTTTACCAGCGACAAGAACATTGTCACTCTGGCGCAGTTCAGCGCTCCGGAAGAGGCCGGCGATGTCGTCGTGCGTGGTGGCTTCGACGGGCCATTGATCAGGATCTCAGATCTTGCAGTGATACATGATTCGTTTAAGGAGCCTCGGGATTTCGGAAGAATCAACGGGGAAAAGGGCATTCTTCTGCAGCTTTTCAAGGAATCTGATGCCGATGTTATCCGCGTCGCTGGAGAAATACAACGAACTTTGGAGGAACGAACCGAGCTGCTTGACGCCGGCATTCGCGTGGTCTCGTCGAAAGATGCTTCCCGCCTCGTAAAGTCACGAGTCGAAATGGTGACGTCAAACGGGCTCATGGGGTTTTTCCTAGTGTTCTGCATTCTGGCGCTTACCTTGAGTGCTGGGACAGCACTATGGGTGTCGCTTAGCCTACCTATCGTGCTGCTCGGGGTAGTTGCACTGCTTCCGGTGTTTGGGCTGGGGATAGATACACTGATGCTTACTTCGATGGTGCTGGTACTTGGCATTATCGTCGACGACTCAATCATCGTGTCGGAGAGTATTTACCGTCAGTATGAAAAGGGTAAATCGCCCGTTAACGCTGCGATAGATGGGCTCGACGAAGTATTCTTTCCGGTCTTGACCACGATGCTCACCACCGTCATGGCTTTTGCACCGATGTTCTTCATGTCGGGAATAATGGGAAAATTTATCTTCGTCATGCCGTTGACGATTTGCCTGACACTGTTTGTTTCCTTAGTTGAGAGCACTTTGATACTGCCGTCACACTTGGCATTTTCTCTGGAGGGGACTCGGGAGGGAAAGCCGGGTGGCAAGGAAGTGCGGCTCATGCGCTACGTTGAATTTTACTATAGCGGATTCTTGATGCGGGTGTTGCGGCTGCGCTATTTCTTGATGCTACTTTTCCTCGCGCTTCTCGCCGGCTCGTTATGGTTGGGGTTTCATTACTTAGGATTCGAACTCTTTTCAAAAAGTGCTGCGGACGGTTTTTACGTGAAGGTGGAGGCGCCTCCGGGTACTTCTCTGAAGCGCACAGAAGAGCTGATCGCCGAACTCGAGAACATCATCGCAGAAATTCCGGCGGATGAGCTCGACTCGTATGTCACCCATGGGGGGCGGAAGACCCATGACAAGGAGGCACCGTTGACCGGTGATAACGTAGCGGTCGTGATCGTGGTGCTTTCGCCCTTTCAGGAGCGCTCGCGAACCGCGGCAGAAATAGTCGATTCGGTCAGGGTTAAGGCTAAGGCGCTCGAGGCGCACATGACAATCGTGTACGAGATCGCAAATGATGGGCCGCCTGTTGGCAGGCCAATTACGATCAATATTGTCGGTGTAGATGACGTCAAGCGCGCGGAGGCGGCAGAACAGATTGAAGCTTATCTACAAAGTAATGTCGGCGTCTCTGATGTCGCTCGCAGCGATAGGCAAGGTAAAGAGGAGCTTCGAGTCGTACTCGACTATGGCAAGCTTGCGCGGCTGGGATTGACAGCCGCTGACGTCGCGCAGACTATTCGTCTGGCCTACGATGGAGAAGAAGTAACCAGTGTTCGCTATGGTGAAGATGATGTTGGCTTTCGCGTACTGCTCGAGCAGAAGGCGAGAGCCCAGCCGATAGTATTTCATGATATCGCGGTGCCCAACCGGCAGGGGCGTTTAGTGAAGTTGTCACAGGTGGCCTCTTTCGCTCAAGGACCCGGACCTTTGGAGGTGCAGCACTATAACGGGCTGCGTGCGACGACCGTGACCGCTGATACGGCGGGATCCGTATCGCCAGAAGCTGTCGTTCGGCAGCTTTTTGACAAGCTGCAGCTGGTCACAAGGTATCCGGACTTGCAGTTCAAGATCGGTGGAGAGGCGAAGGAGGCCGCCGAATCGATGCGCGCCCAGGTGTTCGCCCTAGGACTGGCACTCTTAGGGATCTACCTGATGTTGAGCGTGTTTTTCAATTCGTTGATTCAGCCGCTGGTCGTTCTAATCGCCGTTCCGTTCGGCATTGTCGGCGTGATC
>JAGRAW010000106.1 GCA_020434415.1 Bdellovibrionales bacterium | reverse complement strand
GACAACGTCGGCTGTCTGCTTCGTGGCTTGAAGCGTGACGACGTGGAGCGGGGTCAGGTATTGGCGAAGCCGGGCTCGATTAAACCGCACCGCAAGTTCAAAGCGGAGATTTACGTATTGACGAAGGAAGAAGGTGGTCGGCATACCCCGTTTTTCAAAGGGTATCGTCCTCAGTTTTTCTTCCGCACGACCGATGTGACGGGCTCGATCACGCTTCCGGAAGGGCAGGAGATGGTAATGCCCGGAGATAACGTGACGGTGGAAGTGGAGCTAATCCAGCCGATCGCGATGGACCGAGAGCTTCGCTTCGCGGTTCGTGAAGGTGGACGCACCGTCGGTGCGGGCGTCGTCGCTGAAATCGTTGAGTAACAGCCAGGACGCGTAGTCCAGAAGGCGTCTCCTGCCGTGGGGAGGCGCCTTCCGTTTGGGCCCCCTCGCAGGATCGGATCTCTATTACAGGATCCCTATTCCGAGAGGCCGGCCGCGCAAAGTGAAGAATCTAGGGAAACCTTGAGGACGCGCCGTAAAAAGCGGTTTACGCCGCTGGCGTCCCCTGAGGCTTTTTGTTATAACCAGCGGCACTTTTCGGGATAATTCCCGCTACGATACTAGGAAATGATCGGAAGTCAAAGAATTCGAATTCGGCTTTGTGGGTACGACCACAAGGTACTAGATGCCGCGGTGCAGGAAATTGTGCAGGCGGTTCGACGAACAGGCGGCAAGGTTGCGGGACCAATCCCGCTGCCGACGAAAGTTGAGCGGTTTACGGTGAACCGTTCTCCTCACGTCGACAAGAAGTCGCGCGACCAGTTCGAAATACGTTCGCATAAGCGCCTGATCGATATTCTCGAACCGACGCAGCAGACTATTGATGACCTCGGAAAGCTTGAACTCTCCGCCGGTATCGATGTCGAGATTAAGCTGCAGTAAGAGAGACGCGCGCAACTAAAGCTACCCGCCGACGCATAGCGGCGAGCTATTACACGGAAAAGCAGGTCCAGTAGACGAGGCCACCATGAAAGCGATGTCTGGGAAAGCGATGTATGGGCGTAAGTTAGGGATGACCCGACTGTTCACCGAGCAGGGTGAATCGGTTCCGGTCACCGCGCTTGAATTCCCGCCAAACGTTATTTTTCAAGTGAAGACCGCGGAGACTGACGGCTATGCTGCCGTGCAGGTAGGCGTCGGCAGTCAAAAGCCGCAGCGCATCAACAAGCCGATGACCAAGCATCTGGCGAAAGCCAAGAAGGGCTTTCCTAAGGCAGTGCGTGAGATTCGCCTCGACCGCTTTTTCGCCGATGCCACCTTCAATGTGGGCGACGAAATCGTGTTGGAGGGGCTGTTCGAACCCGGATCGAAGGTTGATGTGATTGGCCAAAGTATCGGGAAGGGGTTTGCCGGTGTCATCAAGCGACACGGGATGAAGGGAGCCCAGACGAACACTCACGGGACTCATGAATACTTCCGACACGGCGGTTCTATCGGCTGCCGTAAGTTTCCCGGACGAGTATTCAAGAATAAGCGGATGGCCGGTCATATGGGCGACGTTCGTGTGATGCAGGAAGGCCTCGAGGTCATCGCGGTGCGTCCCGAAGAGAATGTCCTGTTGGTCCGCGGGTCTGTTCCCGGTCCGAAACATGGAACGGTCATGGTTCGCACATCGAGGCGGAAGTAGCCCGCGAGCCAATTGAGGCCGTAGGCTCAACAAGGAATAAAAGGAAGCCAAGTCATGGCGACTGCAGAATTGAAACTGTTCGATTCGAACGGAAAAGAAGTCGGGACCAAAGAGGTTTCCGCAGATATTTTCTCATGCGAGGTACTGCCGCATCTGCTGCATCAAGTGGTGCGCTGGCAGCGAGCGAAGCGTCGCGCCGGGACCCACACCGTCTTGACGCGAGCCGAGGCGAGCGGCGGTGGTAGGAAGCCCTGGCGGCAAAAAGGCCTAGGGCGCGCGCGTGCCGGATCCAACACCTCGCCGATCTGGGTTGGCGGGGGGGTCGCACACGGCCCGAAACAGAGAGATTATTCTTTTTCGATCAATCGCAAGGAGCGACGTCGTGCGCTCTGTAGCGCGATCTCGCAGCGGGCTAAGGAGGGGAACTGTTTTGCAGTCACCGACTTCGGCCTCGGCGAAGTCAAGACAAAGGCAGCGCATCAGGTGCTCCAGCGGCTTGGCATTGGAGCAAAGGATCGTGCTGTGGTGGTTGCGGCGGAAGAGGATGAGCATGTGACTTTGAGTCTGCGGAACATTGCCGGGGTAACCGCAATGCCTGCCGAGGGATTGAACGTTTACGATGTATTGAACGCCAAGTACTTGCTCCTGACCGAGAAAGGGTTAGCCAAGGTCGAAGAGCGTTTGCGGGCCTAGGTGGATGCCGGTAGCCTGCGCTCCCGGTCGGCCCTGTCGCTGGTTGGTGGCTGCGGTTGAAATCTCTCCGGTTGCATTCTCTCCGGGTTTCCGGTTGAGGGTCGGCGGGGAATTTCGGTGGACCCGGAAAGCCTGGAGAGTCGACAGCTCTGGGCGAATTTGCGGAAAAGCAGAGATTCTTGTATTACTTTTGGCCCCTTTCGGAGGGGCCTTGTTGTGAAAGCTCGGCCGACGGTTCGGCTTGAGACACGTATAGGTGCTTGAATTCATTGGATGCCGAGGCGGAGCCTTGGTACTCAAAAATTCGGCAAACCGACGACCGCTGTAGTCTGCGCCACTGCAAGTAGGACGGGCTGAACGGGTCGCCGAATGAACGGAACGAGAGGAATGACATGGCTGGGGTGAAGCAGAGCCCGTACGACATCGTTCGCAGGCCGCGAATAACCGAAAAGGCGGCGCTACTGGGTTCGGTCGAGAATAGTGTCGTATTTGAAGTACATCCCCGCGCAACCAAGACGGATATTCGTCGCGCGGTAGAAAAGATTTTCGACGTCAAGGTGAAGGCGGTTCGAACCATGAACTGTATGGGCAAGGTTCGCAGGGTCGGCCAGAAAGCAGGACGGCGAGCGAACTGGAAGAAGGCGTATGTCTCCCTCCAGGAAGGCAGCTCCATTGATCTGATTGAAGGACTGTAGGCGTAGAGCTATGGCAATCAAGAAACGTCGTCCCATGAGCCCCGGTCAGCGCTTTCGCTCGACGGTGGATACATCGGACATTACGAAAAGTCGTCCTGAGAAGAAGCTGACCAGTGGTAAGCAGAGAATCAGTGGTCGTAATGCAAACGGCCGCATTACTATGCGCCGTCGCGGTGGCGGACATAAGCGCCGTTATCGTGTCATCGATTTTCGTCGCGAGAAGATTGGTGTTCCAGGTCGAATAGCGGCGATCGAGTACGATCCGAATCGCTCCGCACGTATCGCCCTCGTGCACTACGCCGACGGAGAGAAGCGCTACATTATCTGCCCACAGGGCTTGCAGGTCGGCGCCACCGTCGTTTCCGGTCCGGATGCAGATGTTCGCGTGGGCAATTCTCTGCCGTTAGCGAATATCCCTGTCGGAGAGATGCTTCACAATATCGAGCTTCGTCCGGGACGAGGCGGGGTGCTCGCGCGAAGCGCAGGAAACGGCGCGCAGTTGATGGCAAAGGTGGACAAGTATGCGCAGGTGCGACTGCCGTCCGGCGAACAGCGGAAAGTGCTGATCACCTGCTATGCCACGATCGGTGTCGTCGGAAATTCCGACCACTCGAACCAGGCGGAAGGAAAGGCCGGTGCTGGGCGGTGGCGCGGTCGTCGTCCGAAGGTTCGTGGGGTCGCAATGAACCCGGTTGATCACCCACATGGTGGTGGTGAAGGGAAGACTTCCGGCGGCCGTCATCCGGTCAGTCTGTGGGGTACGCCGACCAAGGGATATAAGACACGCAACAACAAGCGAACGGACAAGTTTATCGTTCGTCGACGTAAGAAATAACAAGCGGAGTAACTACCGGTGCCGAGGTCAATCAAAAAAGGTCCGTTCGTTGATGATCACCTGATGAAGTGGGTGTTTCGAGCAAAGGAAGGTCGCCATAAGGGGCCGATTAAAACGTGGTCCCGGCGCTCGACCGTCGTGCCGGAAATGGTCGGACTGACTTTTGCGGTGCACAACGGCAAGAAGTTTTTGCCGGTATTTATTTCAGAGAACATGGTTGGCCATAAGCTGGGAGAATTCGCGCCGTCGCGAAGCTTCAGCAAGCATGGCGGAGGAAAATAGGGACAAGCGATGGCGAAGGGAGCTTCAACGGAAGGGTACATCTCGCGCGCGAGCCTAAGAGAGGTTCGAGTTGCACCGCGGAAGGCGCGGCTGGTGGTGAATATGATCCGCGGCCAGCAAGTTGAGCGAGCGCTCGATATGCTTGAAGTCTGCGACAAGAAAACAGCACCGATGCTGAAAAAGCTTCTACTCTCGGCTGTGGCAAACGCTGACCGCTCGGATGTCGACATTGACGAGCTGTACGTCAAGCGGATTTGGGTAGATGAAGGAAAAACACTGCATCGGATTATGCCGCGGGCTCGAGGCTCAGCAGCACCGATACGGAAGCGACACAGCTCCATTACCGTGTTGCTCGATGAGGTAGGAGCGTAAGGACAGTACTATGGGTCAGAAAGTTCATCCCAAGGGGTTTCGCCTCGGAGTAACAGAAACGTGGTCATCGAGGTGGTATAAAGATCGCGGCTATGCGGAACAGCTGCATCAGGATTTTTTCCTGCGCGACTACGTTCAAAAGCGTCTCGCCGGCGCGGGTATCTCAAGCGTTGAAATCGAACGCGCTGCAAACCGAGTGAAGGTGAACGTTCGTACCGCTCGCCCAGGTCTGGTGATCGGAAAGAAGGGAAAAGACATCGAGGATCTTCGAGCTGAGCTGAAACAAGTGGTTGGTCGGGATGTCACGATCAACATCATCGAGATCCGAAAGCCGGATCTCGACGCCAAGCTCGTTGCTGACAATATCGCAAATCAACTGGTGCGACGCGTGGCCTTCCGTCGGGTAATGAAGGACGCAGTTGCGCGTGCTATGCGGATGGGCGCCGAAGGGGTGAAGGTGTCAGTTGCCGGCCGACTTGGGGGAGCTGACATTGCCCGGACTGAGTGGACCCGTGAGGGTCGAGTTCCGCTGCACACCTTGCGAGCAAAGATTGACTACGGAACTTCTGAAGCACTGACCACCTACGGGATCATTGGAGTGAAGTGCTGGATTTTCCGCGGGGAGATGGGCGAAGGAATCGACGTCGCACAGCCGGTTTCGGCGCTCTAGCCGAAGTGCCGAACGCGGCGAGGGGGATTCGACGCCGACGGAAAACGACGCAAACGGAAACCAGAGTGGTCTCGGTCAACGGTGACCGACGGACGAAGATAGGCCACCTAGTAAAGAAACAGTGTAGGACCTGAAAAGCCATGTTGTCGCCAAAGAGAGTTCGACACCGCAAGCAAATGAAGCAGGCTCGCCACCTCCGGGGTGTTGAGACCCGCGGAACGACGATAGCGTTTGGCGATTATGGCCTGATGGCGCTGGAGTCGCGGTGGATCACCAATCGCCAGATTGAAGCCGCTCGTATCGCCCTCGCGCGTTCGATGAAGCGTGGTGGAAAAATCTGGATTCGAGTGTTTCCGGATAAGCCGCTGACGAAAAAGCCTGCGGAAGTGCGGATGGGGAAGGGAAAAGGTTCGCCGGAGGCGTGGGTAGCAGAGGTTCGTGCAGGACGGATCATGTACGAAGTGACGGGAGTTCCTGAGGACGTCGCTCGCCAAGCGTTGAAGCTCGCCGGGGCAAAGCTGCCGGTAGCCACCAAGTTTGTCGCCCGTAATCAACAAACCATTCTGTAATCAAGGCCACGATGAAGAGCACGGATGTCATTAAGGAAGCGCGCAGTCTCGACGAGGCGGCGCTTGAAGAGAAAATCACCGGCATTAAGGAAGAGTTGATGCGTCTTCGGTTTCGTAAAGCGGTCGGGCAGCTCGAGCATACGGCTCAGCTCAAGACGCTGAAGCGGAACATCGCTCGACTGAACACGATACTGGGAGAAAAACGCCGAGTAGCGGCGGTGTAAGGGCTTAGCGCCAGACGGGAAGAGCTATGAAGAAGGACGAATCAGAAGTGCGCACCCGGGGGCTGCCGAAAATGCAGCAGGGAACCGTCGTGAGCAACAAGATGAACAAGTCGGTCGTGGTTGCCGTGGTTACCCACAAGCGCCACCCCCAGTATGGGAAGTATATCCGTCGCACGAAGCGCTACATGGCGCATGATGAGACGAACCAGTGCAACGAAGGTGATCAGGTCATGATAGTGCAGACCCGGCCCCTGTCGAAGAGCAAGCGCTGGCGAGTGCAGTCGATCGTGGAGCGAGCGGTCTAGGGTAGGAAGATGATTCAGCAACAGACAATACTCGACGTAGCGGATAACTCCGGTGCTCGAAAAGTAATGTGTATCAAGGTACTCGGCGGCTCGAAGCGACGATATGCGAGTGTCGGCGACATTATCACTGTCTCCATAAAAGAGGCGCTTCCCAATTCACGTGTGAAGAAAGGTGACGTGCACAAGGCAGTTGTGGTGCGCACGGCAAAGGAGATTGCTCGTCCTGACGGCTCGTACATTCGCTTCGATGGAAACTCCGCCGTGCTGATCAACAATCAGAAGGAGCCGATCGGAAACCGCATTTTCGGCCCCGTCGCAAGAGAGCTCCGAGCGAAGCAATTCATGAAGATCATCTCACTCGCACCTGAGGTGTTGTGATGGCGAAAGACACAGTGAGCAAGAAAACAGCGAGCAAGAAACCGGTGACGAAGCTACGAGTCGGCGATCCGGTGATGGTGTTAAGCGGCGGGAACAAGCGTAAGGGGCGAATGCTCAAGTCGCAGACCGGCCGCGTGAAGGGCTTCGCTTCGAACGGCACGCGAGTGACGGTAGAGGGATTGAACATGATTAAGCGCCATAAGCGAGCGCTGACGTCTCAAGACTCTGCAGGCATTATCGAGAAGGAAGGCTCTGTGCATCTTTCGAATGTGATGTACTACAGCGAGCAGCTCGGTGCGCCGGTTCGAATAAAGATGAAAACGCTCGACGACGGCCGTAAGGTGCGGGGATTTCTAAATCCGAAGACCAAGAGCTTCGAGCAGATAGATTTGTAGTAGGTAGGGAGAGCCGAGATGGCCAGTGCTAACACCACACGTTTGAAAGAGCTCTATGATGGGGAGATTGCGCCCCAGCTTCGAGAACAGTTCGAGTATGCGAACCCGTATCAAGTGCCAAAGCTTGTGAAGATCGTCCTCAATATGGGGGTCGGTGAGGCAGTCGGTAACTCGAAGGCAATCGATTCGGCAGTTGCCGACTTGACCAAGATCACGGGGCGCAAGCCGGTCATTCGTCGTGCCAAGAAGTCAATCGCGAACTTCAAGTTGCGAGAGGGAATGCCTATCGGAGTATCGGTAACCCTGCGGCGTGAAGCGATGTATGAGTTTCTCGATCGGTTGGTGAATATCGCGCTGCCCCGAGTCCGTGACTTTCGAGGCATCTCGCGAACCGCGTTTGACGGGCGAGGTAACTATTCTCTCGGCATTGCTGAGCAGATCATCTTCCCCGAAATCGATATGGAAAAGACCACGATCCGTGGTCTTAGCATTACCTTTGTCACCACCGCGAAAACAAACCAAGAAGCGGAAGTCTTGCTCGAGAAGTTCGGCTTCCCCTTCCGCAAACGGGCAGGCGCAGCTGATGCGGCCAACGCTCAGCAGGCGGCAGTCTAGTACAACCCGAGGGCGCCGTCAGAGAAAGCGGTAACGATAGATAAGGATTACGAAGGACGTATGGTCACCGATCAAATCGCAGATCTCCTCACAAGAATTAGAAACGCACTAATTGCGGGTCATCCTAGTGTGACGGTGCCTGCTTCCCGCAAGAAGGAGCGCATCCTCGATCTGCTCGTTCGCGAGGGATATCTTGCGAGCTTCGAGCAAGCGGAAGACGCGAGCGGCAAGCCTGTGCTGAAAGCCCAGCTGCGCTATGACAAGCGCGGCGGTCCGGTAATTCGCGAGATTACCCGGATTAGCAGCCCCGGAAAGCGAATCTACGTCAACAAAGATTCGATCCCCAAGCACAAAGGCGGACTCGGTCTCGTGGTCGTTTCTACCTCTCGCGGTTTGCTGAGTGATAGCGAAGCGCGACGCGAAGGCGTCGGGGGTGAATTGGTCTGTTCGGTATTTTAAGCAGAGCGCAGTGATTACAGAAGCCTTGGGGATTATAGAAGCCGAGGGCAGGTAGGAATTAAGACAATGTCGAGGATAGGTAACGCACCGGTGTCTCTCCCCTCCGGAGTGAAAGCGGAAATCGCGGGGCAACTTCTGAAGGTGCAGGGTCCGAAGGGCTCGCTCGAGCGGAGTATTCGCCCTGAAATTGCCGTCGAGCTGCAGGACGGGACCCTGGTTTTCAAGCGAAAGGACGAGTCAAAGCAGACCCGTGCGTTTCACGGGATGGAGCGTGCGCTCGTGCGAAACATGGTCGTCGGCGTGAGCGAAGGCTTCTCGAAGGAGCTCGCGCTAATCGGGGTCGGCTATCGAGCGGAGGAAAAGGGCGCAAACTTGGTGTTGCACCTTGGGTACTCCCACCCAATCGAGTTTCAGGTGCCGAAAGGGGTCAAGGGCATTTTGGTGAAAGAACAGCGGGATACGTTCATCCGTATCGAGGGCATCGATCGGCAGCTTGTCGGTCAGGTCGCTGCTCAGATCCGAAGCCTCCGTCCTCCTGAGCCGTACAAAGGCAAAGGAGTTCGTTACCGAGATGAGGAAGTTCGTCGTAAGGCCGGTAAGGCAGGGAAGAAATAGGTATGGCACATCAGAGTAAACGTGAGTTGGGTCGGCAGCGACGCCAGAACCGGGTGCGACGTAAGATCAGGGGCACTGATGAGCGTCCGCGTCTCTGTGTCTATCGCAGCCTTCGCTACACTTATGCGCAACTCATCTCGGATGAGAGCGGCAGTGTCTTGGGTTCGGTAACAACGAAGGGTATGGACCTGGGCGGGGTGACCGCGTCGTCGAAAGAGGGCGCGAAAGTGCTTGGACAAAAGCTCGCCGTCATCGCCAAAGAAAAGAATATTTCCAATGTCGTTTTTGACCGCAATGGCTACGTGTATCACGGACGGGTCGCGGCGGTCGCAGAGGGTGCGCGCGAAGGCGGGCTCGCATTTTAAGGGAACTGAGGAGTCGAGTTATGGGAGCCAAATATCCACGTCCGGCGCATCGAAAGTCGAGCAACAGCGAAGTCGGTGAGCTCGCTGAGAAGGTCGTGTTCATCAATCGCGTCGCCAAAGTTGTGAAAGGCGGACGACGATTTAGCTTTAGCGCGTTGGTCGTCACCGGAGACGGCAAGGGTAATGTCGGCTATGGCCTAGGGAAAGCGAACGAAGTGCCCGATGCCATTCGTAAGGGCGGAGAGGCTGCTCGCAAGAATTTGATTCGCGTGCCGCTTGTCGGTTCGACGGTGCCGTTTGAGGTAGTCGGTCACTCTGGCCCAGCCCGGGTCTTACTGAAGCCGGCTAGTCCTGGAACCGGTGTTATCGCCGGCAGTACCGCGCGGAGCGTGCTGGAGTTGGTCGGCATACACGACATTCTGACGAAGTCGTTCGGATCGCAGAATCCCCACAACGTGCTTGCAGCGGTGTTCGACGGACTGTTGCAGCTTGAGTCTCCGGAAGACGTGGCTGCCCGACGCAACACCACCCTCGAGCAACTCGATTATCAGGCATTTGGTTCGACGACCGCGGTGTAGGATCGGAATAGTCGGAAAGATAAGAGGAAGCAAGCGATGGCAGAGAAGACTATCAGAGTGCGGCAGACACGAAGCGCTATCGGACAAACGAAGCGCCAGAAGGACACCTTGCGCGCTCTCGGCCTCGGACGCATCGGCAATAGCGCCGATCACCGAGCTGATGCATCGACGCTCGGCATGCTTCGAGCGGTTGCCCACCTAATTCAGATCGAGCCGCAGGGCGCGAAGGGCTAGACGCCCACATGCTAGGAGAGTAAGAGATGAGCGCGAAGAATAGCGACGCCGAGGAAGTAATGGAGACGATGACGCTCTCGAGCCTCGCGCCGAACAAAGGTGCCCGCAAACGCCGGAAACGGCTAGGTAAAGGCGAGGGCTCAGGGAACGGCAAGACGTGTGGTCGTGGCCAGAAGGGGCAAAAGTCCCGGACGGGAGCGCCGATCCCAGCCGGCTTCGAGGGAGGGCAAATGCCGCTCCACCGTCGTTTGCCGAAGCGAGGATTCACGTCCCGTAAGCGAGTGAAAGGGGAGAATGTCTTCAGCACGATCTCGATTGATAGTTTACAGAACCTCGACTTCTCAGGTGAAGTAACTCTTGAGCAACTTCGCGAGCGGGGCCTGATTCGTTCTCGTGCGGCGAAGGTTAAGATTCTAGGTGGCGGCGCCCTGGAAAAAAAGCTCGTGGTCGAAGCGCACGCTGCTTCCAAATCAGCTCGCGCTGCCATTGAAGCCGCAGGCGGTGCGGTTCGTCTCGTTTCTCGCTAGGGCATTTTGCCGAACTTGTGACACGGAAGTTCGGCATACATTCGGGGTTCGGTAGACGTACGAAGAACAGATTTTCGACGGTCGGGCGAGCGGCAAGCAGTAGGTACGACGGTCGCCCCTCTAAACTCCCATAACTGCCGGACTATCGTGTCTAGGATCCGGTCTGCGCAAAGGAAACTATCACTTCGTGATTCCAGGCGTTCAAGATGCAGCAAAAATCCCGGAGCTTCGGCGAAGGGTCTTCTTCACGCTGTTTCTCCTTATCATTTACAGGGTGGGAGTCTTCATTCCGACTCCAGGTATCGATGCGGCGCGATTTCGGTCGCTTTTCGAGCAAGCTGCAGGCACGGTCTTCGGGCTAGTGAACATGTTCTCCGGTGGAGAGTTGGAGAACTTTTCGGTGTTCGCCCTCGGGATCATGCCTTACATCAGCGTGTCGATTATCGTGCAGTTGCTGACACACACGGTGAAGCACCTGGAGGAGCTTTCCAAGGAAGGCGAACAAGGTCGTCGCATCATCACGAAGTATACCCGTTGGGGCACCGTCGTGCTGGCGATGGTGCAAGGCATGGCGATCAGCTACGGCTTGGAGAGTTAGGGGGTTGTTGCGACGCCCGGATGGGCATTTCGTCTCAAGGCCGCACTTACG
>JAGRAW010000105.1 GCA_020434415.1 Bdellovibrionales bacterium | reverse complement strand
CTTCGGGTCCCACTGACGGCTATCCCGGCATCTGCCCGCTTCGGTATTGGGGCTGCGTGCACGTGGGTCGGGGTCATGGTGGCTTTTTTCAGTTTGTCTGCGGGAAAGCGACGTGGCTACTTGCTTCCCGTCCTCCCCGGATTCGCCAGCGGATTGGCGATACTCCTTACCTCTTTGTTTGCAGAGTTACGAGTGCGAGGAAAGGTCGACGCAATCTTCACGACTCGGCTTCGAACTTCCGGCAAGGTGGTTTGGATCTCCACCGTGAGCGTTGCGATCATCTTTTGTGTCTTTACATTCGCGCAGATCGTTCCCTTCATTGATAGCTGTCGCGACTGTCAGGTCAGCCTCTATAGTTTTCCGATCGCGGTACGCGAGGGCGGTTACCCCCTTCTATTGGCAGCTCTTTTGTTTGCAGCGGCTACCGCCGCTTGTTGGCATGCCGCGTTTCGATATCGTTCCGAAGCGCTGTTGGGGTCTGCTGTTTTTCTGTATCTTCAGCTCATAGTCGTGGCCGGCGTGAATCCGCTAGTTGCAATCAAAGGCGTTACTCACGGATATCGCGATTTCGCTCGCGAAGTTGCCGAACGAGTACCGCCGGGCAGTCAGCTGTACTTTATGAAACCGTTGAAGGATGAGTCGTTCGACGGCTTTTTCTTTTACTACCCGACCCGGGTAGAGCTAGTGAGCTTGCAACAGGGACCGCAGAAGCCCGGCTACTATGTCACGCGAAAGCGATGGCTTGCGGATGAGCGCTACCGGCCAAAAGAGCCGGTGCAGGTGGTGCACGAAGGTGGGCGACCGATTGATACACCTGATGAGCGGTTAGTGCTTTTCCACTACGGGCGATAGCTGTACGCGGGATTAGCCCTCCACCTGTGCGTGTACCTGAACGTTGCCGGTGCCAAGTTCGGAGGGACTACTCCGGGAGGGCGGGGACGTTCAAGTGTACGTTCACGCGCAGGGGGATCTGAGCGGGGAGAATAATTCGTCTAGGATTCAACCATCGGTGTCGCAGGATACCCCCGAAGTGACAACAGTTATCCGGCGGCTCCGTGAACGATCACCTTGGGGCGTTGCTGCGCGGGATCGAGGGGATTTTCCCCTTTTACTTTAACGAAGAACGGCACGAGTTCGTCGGGAATGACGTAGTCTGCCGCACTGTTTGCGGCGATGGTTGAAGGTCCGACTGCCGGGACTAGCGTACCGTCGGGAAACTCGAAGGCGATACTGATCTCTGCGGCGGGAATCGCTCCCGGATTCGTTACGGTGACTCGGCAACCGAGTATTTCACCGGCCTGCCCAAAGGTCAGGTTCGGCTCGCCCGGCTCCAGCTTTGCTGGAGCTGCATCGATGGGCAGTCCCGCTCCGGCATCACTGGGGGAGCTGCTGCGTTCCGCAGCCGCTTCCTTCTCGCGCTCGTCCCAGCCTAGACGCTTCAGAACTTTATCGGACGAGTAGCGAGACAAAGGCTTGGTGTTCAGCTTCTTGACGCCGGCGGCAGCCTTGGGCGGCGTGCTGCCGTAAACCGTCCGCCCGTTTTTGTCGACCCAGCTGAAGGCATTGTCTCCGTGAGCCAGTGGCAACGACGAGCCGAGAGCGAAAACAATTCCACTGCAGTAAAAGAAAGTTCGAAGTGCTTGAGAGCTGTCGGCTAGAAATGAAGGTCGCCGCATCCATGAACTCATTGTGCAGATGGTCCTCGAGGTATTTTCTCGCAACTCGCTTTGGCTGCCTGATGAGGTTCCTGTGTGAACAACGGACGCGCAACCATAGAGCTTTGTTACTGTAGCCTATCCCGCCTAATGGCGCTACCCGGGGGGAGGATCCGTCCATGTTGACAATCGCAAGCAGAACGTCGAGCATCTACCGCCGCCGTGATTGAGCGGGCGGCGCTTGGACCGTTAGCCGTTCCCCACATGAGAGCGCATCTCAAAAAGTTCTTTGGAGCGGTCGTCGATCCCCCGCCTGCGTAACCGGGCTCGCGATAGAAGTTCGTACCCATCTCTCGAAATTTGGGACAACTTCAAAATATTTTGTCAGTTCTGCTCGAGCTGGCCCATTTTGATTGGAGTTTATCCTAATGCGGATCGATGGACGCGGACCAGGGGACCTGAGACCGATTACCTTTCGGCTGGATGTAAATCCCTATGCTGAAGGATCGGTAGAAGTTTCATTTGGAAAGACGACACTGCTGATCACTGCGTCGGTCGATCGCGATCGTCCCAAGTGGCTGGCCGAAGGAGCCGGCGGTTGGATTACTGCGGAATACGGCATGCTTCCACGCGCGACGCATACGCGCTCCGGTCGAGAAGCGAGCATCGGCAAGCAGAGCGGGCGGACGCAGGAAATTCAGCGGCTGATCGGGCGCGCTCTCCGCGCCGCAGTAAATTTGCGCGAGATCGAAGGGTTGATGATCAGGGTTGATTGCGACGTTCTTGTGGCTGACGGCGGTACTCGAACGGCTGCGATAAGCGGGGGCTGGCTCGCACTTCGCCAGGCGTTGGAGCGCGCTGCCGTGGAGGGACTTCTTCCGACGCCCGTGACGGTACGGCAAATTGCTGCCGTTTCCCTCGGTATGGTGCAAGGGGAGCCGCTGGTCGACCTTTGTTACGAAGAAGATTCCACCGCAGATTTCGATCTCAATCTAGTATTCAACGACCAAGCACACGTCATCGAGATTCAGGGCACTGCCGAACGCACTTCGCTGCCAAACGAAGAACTATTGCGCCTGCTCACGTTGGGAGAATCGGCCGCGAGGCACGTCATGGCGTTGCAACAAGCAGCGCTCGCGACGCGAGGATAAAGCGGTCATGATGCATATTCGGCGAGGCAGCAGTTTGCTGGCGGCGACCGGCAACCGGAACAAGATCCGAGAGCTCGACGTCATCGCAGGTGAGTTCGGCATAAGAATGCTTGCGCCGGATGAATATGCCCGTGCTCATGGGCTGTCCGATCCGCCCCGTCCCGTTGAAGATGAGCCGACGTTTTACGGGAATGCGCTGCTCAAGGCGCGCGCTTTCGCTGCTTGGGGGCAGATGCCGGCCCTAGCCGACGATTCCGGCCTCGAAGTCGATGCACTCGGTGGGCGCCCCGGAGTGCATTCGGCCCGCTATGGCGGAGCTGGAGCATCGGATGCCGATCGCTGCAGAAAACTATTGGGGGAACTTGCGGCGCTGTCGAAGGAGAAGACCATCATCCGCTCAGCGCGTTTCCGTTGCAGCTTGGTGCTCGCCAGCCCAACCGGCGAGTGTATTAGTGAGGAATCTTCTCTTGAAGGAGAAATTCTGCAAGAATTCCGCGGAGACGGCGGTTTCGGCTATGACCCTATCGTCCTGATCAATGACTTGGGGAAAACTTTGGCTGAAGTTGACTTTGAGGTAACCTGTCGATGCGGTTTTCGTGCATTGGCGGCACGGCGACTCTTCGGTATGGTGGTGGGCCCTGACGGGGGTTGAGATGCCCGATTGGCGTGCGTCAGTCGCTAACGTCTCAGTTGGTTGTAAGTTCGGTAGATATATGGCTTCTGGTAGTATGGCGGGGTGTAGCGCAGCCTGGTAGCGCATCGGTTTTGGGAACCGAGGGCCGGAGGTTCGAATCCTCTCACCCCGATTTTTTGGAAGCTGTCCGACTATTCCCTCCGAATTGCACAGCTTCTATTTCCCCAGCTTTTACGCAGAGACGACGGCGAACTTATACTTTCCCCTTCCCAGTGGAGGGCGCGTTAGCACAGCGGTTGCCTTCTACGAACCCACGCCTCTCTGCTCAACTGGTGATAAGCCCGTTTCCGAATCGATCTACCAGTATTCGGATCGAGCCCTTTCTTTGAGCGAGAAAATCTAACGTATTCGCATTTTTCGCCGACTCTACAACGTAGAGCAGATGAGCTAGAACGCCGGTAGGGGCGAGAGCGAGGCACTTGTGCGCCATCAGCTAGTGGAGTGATTGGCTGACTCGCTTTCACGATCGCGTCAGTATTTCGTCCCAATCGCCAAAACCTCTTTGTTTGTCGCGGCCTTCGAGGGTGCGAGAAGTGTCCGGGCTGTGGTATCGATCGGGCACTGACAAATTGCGCTAAAACACAAGGTGTCAGCACGGCACTGGGTGGTAAGGCAGGGGAAGGGGGCGCAGCGCAGGGGAAGTTTTGCCCCGGTCCTGATAGAAGCCGGCACTGGATGAGCGAATATGTCGCAAATAGTCCACTATTGGCGTGGCAGTGCCGAGGTCCGTGGAGACCTGATCGCCGGCCTCGCCGCGAAAGAGTTTGACGTCCGTCAGTTTCGGGGCCTGGAAGAGCTGCTCGATGTCTTTGACCAGGAACCACCCGTTCTTCTGGTCGTCGATGCGTCGGCGGGAGAACGCGAAGCCTCGCAGCGCGTGATCGAGTTGGCGAACACGCCCAAGCTGTACCCGGTGCCGATTCTCTTTGTCGCATTGCAGGCTGAAAAGCGAACCGATGCGCTCGAGGGGAGCTATGTCGGCGTTGTCCCTGTATCGGTCCCCTACCGCTTGGATGCCGTAATTGCCGGAGCGCAGTATTTGATTGCGCATCCCGACGCTGCGGAAGAAGCGATTGCCGCTATCGCGTCCTTTCGAGGCGGCCTGTCCGAAAGCGATTCGGTAAACGATGCCGACCAGGCGGTTCTTTCGTCGACTGTTTCGATGATAGACAGCGCCGACGTTTCACCTGCGCAGGATCCACCAACGCCACTCTCAGCTATCGCTCCCCCTCATGGGCGGAAACGCCACTTGCTTCCCGAGAATACGGAATCGATCCGTCGGCGGATGGCAGAGTTTCCCGATCCGGCTAACCTTTCCGGGTCGAACGGTGGTGTGGCCTTTGCGTTGGCACGGGATCCGGCCGATTTTTACGACGCCCATCTCCTGCCGGAACTGGTTGGAGATGCCAGTATCGTTTCGATGTTGGAAGCGCTCGGCAGGGATGACCTTTGGCTTGCTACCCATGCGAAGCGAGTAGCATTCGTTTCCAGCGCGATATCCAATGCGCTCTCATTTGGTTCTGCTCGGGACAGAAGCCTCAGAATAGCAGGGTTATTCTTGAACTGGGCTTTGCGGGACCGCCCCCTAAATCTCATTCGACATGACTTTGTGCTGAATCCTTCCTCTACCATCAGTGAAATTATCGGAGAAAGCTATCTGCAGAGTGCTGCGTTTGTGGAGGAGCGCTGTGGGGACAAGCGGGCAGCGGAGGTCATCCGCACGGTTTCAGTAATGCTCCGGACTGACAGTCTTGATGTACCGCGGGACCTACAGCAAGATGCACAAGCGCTCCTTGGCGTTGAGCTTTCGTCGAGGAGTTGCTGGGGGCTCGGTTTTTGGGATCCCTATGGCGTCTATCGGGCGATTCGGTATTTCCGTGCTCCCGACAGCATCATACAAGATGAAATGGTGAAGCATGCTTTGGCGAAAGTATTGGGCGAAGCCGTGACGATACATGTAACTGTCGGTAACTATTTCGTGTCTCACCTCGATGACACGGAGCCGGAGGTGGCGGTGTATCGCCGAAACAGTGAGGCTGATAGCGAACGTTCTGTCGCGCTCGTGACGGCGCGCTTAGCGCGGGAGGGCCGAAAGAAACGTAGTATTCCAATAGCTGAGCTCGCTCCTGGAATGTTGCTAGCCGGCCCCGTCATCGCCCTGGATGGGCGGATCATTCTCAATGCGAACGTCGTGCTGAGCGAGGATATCGTTCTCGATCTTTGGCAGCTTGCCGCCATTCGAGCGCTGCAGGGTAAGGTTGAAGTAGCTGTTGAAGAGTCGTAGCGAGCGCGTCGCGATCGCTACGGAACAGCGACCTGGATTGCAACTCCACAACAACGTGAAGGAGCCGAATTAATTTTGGGCTCAGAGTATTTCCCACCTGTCGAGGAAGCTGACGAATGGGGATTGCTTGCCGTTGGCGGCGATCTTTCCGTCGAAACCTTGCTGCTGGCATACCGTAGCGGCATCTTTCCTTGGCCTGTATTCGAGAGTGGGCCGCTAGCCTGGTTCGCTCCACCTGAGCGGGCGCTGCTCTTCATCGATGAATTTCGAATCGGCCGTTCGCTTACCAAGCGAATTCGAAAGGCGAACTACGAAATTCGTGTAAACACCTCTTTTGTAGAAGTGCTTGAAGGGTGCGCCGATGTGAGCAACCGCCAGGGCCAACACCGGACTTGGATCACCGCCGAAATGATTCAAGCCTACCGCGAGCTGCATTACGCCGGATTTGCACACAGTATCGAGTGCTGGGAGCAAGGGGAACTGACGGGCGGCCTCTATGGGGTCGCCATTGGTAGAACTTTCGCTGGAGAATCCATGTTCTACCGTCGGCCCGAGGCGTCAAAATTATGCCTCTGTTTTCTTGTCGACTATCTTCGCGCTCGAGGAGTCTCGTGGATCGACTGCCAGCAGCTGACACCGCTATTCGAGCGCTTCGGCGCGCGATTGATAGACCGGCGCGACTATATGCGACTCCTTCAGCAGGCGCTCCGGAGCGAAGGCACGTTGTTTGGGGAATACCCCGCATGATTCTCGGGGCTTAGGGTCGAGAAAGCCGAACCGTCGACCATCAATTTGAATCTTACCCAGTGGGTCTGAGGGTTCCCGAAGGAAGCTTAGGGATGCCTCACGGTCCGATTTGTCTAGAACTAGAGACTGATCGCCGCTGCGTTCTCCGGGGCAGACGGCACTCGACTGGGGCGAGAACGGTATGCTCTGTCCGAATTGTGGTTCCAATGTCGGTGAACAGATTCGCCTCTGTGATGCGTGCGCTGAGAAGCTGCAACCGCCCAAGGACACAGGCGCAGCCGTGGCAGATGCTATCGACGCAACGGACGTCGAGGTTGCAGAGGATGACCAGGCTCGATCCTCTGAAAGACCTAGCGCTGGTTCGGAAGATGCTGGTGGGACAGAGCATTCGTCGTCCTTTGCAGGATTCTGGCTTCGCTTCGCGGCTTCCATCGTCGATGCGGCCATTTTATCTATAGTCCAGCTGGTGTTGGCGTTTGTCTTTGGTGGACTGTTCAGCGGTGCGGCTGCCAGTTTCTTCGAACAAGATGTGAGCTCGACTGCTGTGATGCTAGCGCTGATGGGCGCTGCTTTGGGAGTGATCATTCTCAACATTTGCACCGGTTGGCTCTACTATGCAGCCTGCGAATGCTCTTTGTTGCAAGCGACCATCGGCAAAAAACTCATCGGTCTAAGAGTCACACGCAGCGCTGGCGAGCGAGTGACTTTCCTGCGCGCGACTGGCCGGTATTTCGGAAAATTTCTCTCCGCCCTCACGCTGGGGATTGGCTTTGTGCTGGCCGCATTCACTCCTCGCAAACAGGCGCTTCATGACATGCTGGCTGATTGTGTGGTGGTACGAGCAGAAACCGTTCCGCTGCCGCGAGTGTTCGGATCTGTCGTGCTCGGGATTATTCTGCTGGGCATTGTGGGATCCTTGGGACCGACCTCCGATACCGCGGTCGAGAACGTGCCGAATTCGGAACCGTCGGGCGCTGCTTCGACTCCCTCGGTTCCGTCTACGACCGATGTGGTTCCGAACGAGTTGTCAAACGGTCTCCTCAATGTCGGCGTGACTCAAGGGACCATTCGGGCAGGCGCCTCGAAGATTGCAATAGCGGCGGCGTACGGTCGCTACTTGGCCATGGAAAACAGTCTGCAAGTGCTGTTCTTTCGTGAGGCGCTGACACTAGAGCAACGACAGGAGTTAGAGACAGCAGAAAAGCTTGATGATCTGGTGACCACATCGCCCGATGCCGTTCTTTCGATACGCTTTGCACCCGGAACGACCGCGTGTGAGCGAGGGGCGGTGCAGCAAATTTTGATGGTCCTGTACCGAAGTGCGGATGGTCTATCGCAGGGCGGGGAATTTGAGCTGAAGCCTCAGAATGGCTTCGAATCTCTCGCCTGTCAGCTGCAGGATGGCGGAGTGTTCAGCCTCACGCTGAATGAGCAGACCACGAAGCAGACGTCGGCTGGTCTTGTCGAGGTCGCATGGAAGATCTCGAGCCGTGGGGTTTTGACCGGCGTCGGATCCGCGGGCGATGTCAGTTATGACTGGGAATCGGCAGCTGATCAGGTCGCTCTGTGGGATCCGGAACGAAACTCGCTCACCGTCGGGTTCTTTGAGGCAAAGCTGACTTCCAGCGAGCGTCTCCAGATCCGCAAAGCGAACTCGCTGCGAGCCATCGAGGGCAAACAACCGGCGGTCGAAATCTCATTTGATGCTCGAGAGAATCCCCAGCAGCTGACCCCGGAGAGCCTTATTAAATACGGGATAACCTTTCGCCGTGGCGTGACCGATTCAATTTCATTTCCAGGGGCTGACGATACGATTAACTTTTTCTATGTCCCCATGGTTCAAGCGGGTGAACGATTGTGGGGCCTCGCAGGTGACCTTCGAGAGGGAGAAGCGGTTCGGGGAGGCCTGACGAATTCGGCTGAAAAGCAGCTGGAGGGAATTCCGGTACGGTTTCATTGGAAGTTGGAGTTCAACACTCCAGTGATAGATGCCTCGAGCGAGCCGTCTGCGACCGAACTTGCCGACGCTGCGAATGAGCCGACAAAGAATGTTCCTTCTACTGAGGGGCCTCATGCTCGAGCGACAGCCGGTGACGCTACGGTTGAATTTCAGTCGGTTGTCGCGCTCTATTATCCCGAATCGGGTGACCTGGCGGTCGGATTCTACGTCGACCCGATTTCCGAAGCCGAGCGAGAGATCATTCGCTCGAAGCGATTCCTGTGGACCTATGTAAACGAAAAGCGGCCGAATCTCGTGTTGCTGCTCGATTTTCGCCGTACTTCCTCAGAGGTAGCGTTCGAAGAGCTCCTTTCCTACACAGCATATTTCTATCGAGACAAGATCGGGTCATTCTACTTCCCCGGCCAACATGACCGTCGAAGTTTCAAGAAGATCGAGGTCGAGTTGTCCCGGGATGAAATTCGACGCCTGGCAGGCTCGACAGAGGAGGGGGGCATTGTCACCCTTACGATGGTCGGGGCCCACGGAACAGAGGAGGCCGGCGTGCAGTTCTCCTGGGATGTGGATGTGTCGACGAAAGTGCTTGTCGTGAAATAGGTCATTCTACCTCTCGCGACCGAGAATGCGGGCATTCGTGCCATGGAGTCGGTGCGATTGGTAGCGGAAGTGGTGCCCCTCCGGATTATTTTTCCAGAAAAACAGCGGCATTTTCTTGCGGCGAGAGCTAGCTACGCGAATTTACAGGGTTATTCGCGAACTCCTGAAGAACGACGCAGATGAGCGTAGCGCGACAGATTATTAGGTCGTCACCCACTTTTGACGAATTTCTCCTTACTGCCGCATGGTCTGCGGCACGAGACGGACTGGAAAACGTATTTTCCTGAGCGCAACGGATTGAGATTCTTCGCGTAGTCGCAACAGAACTCGCCAATTTTCGCTTCGCTGTACGTTACTGAAGGCCGCCTCTGTGCCAATGCCTGTCGGTGCTTGCGACGGTAGATCCGTCGCAGCAGCCCTGGTTCAACGGATGAGCCACGGGAAGGAGCAAGGAACACGCTCATAACCATTGCGAGTCGGCCACGCGTTGCGGCCGATATCGTGCTGTAGTGATGTCGAGCAGTACGGAGAGAGCGGTATGAGTAGTATCGAGGGTGTCAGCGCGCAAGCGCTTAGAAGCGAGCAGCAAGTAAGAGAACAGACCAATCGTCGAACCGAGGCCCCAAAGCCCGAGCCGCAAGAAGATGCGGTCGTTGTGAGCGTAGAGAGTCGCGTTACCGATGAGGCAGCGGCATTCGATCTTGCTCAGTCAATCAGCACAAGAATCACCGAAAGAGATCCGCAAGCGCTCGAGGCGCAGGATCCCGAGCCACGCAGCATTCAGGATCTACTAGCCTGATCCAGCTGAAGGAGTCCAAATACTACACGTCAATGCGGGCGGGGGTCCGTATGACGCTCGATCGAGTTGCCCAAGGCGTGCCTCAAGCAGAGTGAAGCGCGCCACCAGTGGTGCACGCGGGAAGGGGTTACCTTCCCATGCCAGGATGGCCGGCGTGAACAGGGATGTTCTGAATAGAGGTAGTCACACATTGTGTGAGCGGTCGCTTACGAATGAGCGACTGCGGTGCATGCATGGAGAAGGCCTGCGCAGTCGGAGTGCGACTGTGCCGTTAAACCGTGTCTCCTGCCGCACTGTGCAATGGCATCCGGCTGACAGGAGACCCTGCGTTGGAGTGCCAAACCATGGAAGCTGTGCAAACGGCCGCGCCGGTACAACAAACCCGGCAATCAACTGTCCAAGATGAAGCGCGCCTGCCGCGCGTTCCGAACAAGCAACCTGAGCAAGAGGATGCAGTGATTACTGCGCTTCGTGCTGAGCCAAAGCTTGACACTACCAGTGATGCGCTTTCGCTGGCGCAGTCATTAGCTGTTCGAATCCGACGCGATGGCTTCCAAGCCGTTGGCGCTCAAGCGAATCTGGATTCGCAAAACGTTCGTGATCGGTTGAAATGAATTCGACCGTCATGTCGAAAGCGTCGGTTGGGGAAGCCGGAGGTGCCGGCTCTCCTCCGACCGCGTGCGCACTTTCGCATGGCGTGTTCGGGAAGTCGGATCGCTATCGAAAGCGTTCCGCAAGGACCGATTCGCTCCACAACGAAAGCTCGCGGAAGCACGTTAAACTTGATTCTTTATCGGTGCGACGCCCCCCAGTGGGAGGCGTAACAGAGCCCGATTCCTCTAGAAAACCTACGTTGCTGCTCGACGCGAACAACGGCGGCTGTACCGCTTCCAATGATCCGCTCGCTTCGATGGTCCGCCGATACACGCAAATCCCTCCCACGTTTTCGGATATCAGTTGGGTAGCGGCTTCGGCTGGCCCCCTATCACTCCACAGCCCCGGGCGGCCTCGGATTTCTGGAAGTCGGAGAGCGCCAAAATCTCAAGAGTCTGCCAACTCTCGCCGACTCCTTTCCCTTGAGGCGATTTTCGCAGTGATTTCAGTCAGTTATGCGAGACTCTCCTACCTCAAAATACGGGATTCTCTTACGGGGCGTAAATGATATCCGAAGCAGTTAATCGAACGGTAGGAACATCGGTGCTCACTTCCTTGAGGGCAAAGCTGTTCTGTCACTTACTACTCGACGCGCAAGAAGACTTCGAGCTGCGCT
>JAGRAW010000104.1 GCA_020434415.1 Bdellovibrionales bacterium | reverse complement strand
GTCCCCGGCAGACTTCCAAGGCAAAGAGAACCATCGTAAGCCTCATCAGGCTAGCAGGCAAATCTCTCACACTCAAGCATCACGCAAAGTTTCTCTCGAGTGCCCATAGATCCCCGCCCTGAGAAATCGGGCTCGGGATTTGGCACCCGTCTCTGTGTAGTGTAGGACAACTGCGGGCCATTCTTGAGGCCGTATTCTGAGTAAAGACAATTGTTCCGGTCATTTGAGGTGGAGTAGCACGACCTATGCGGGCAGTGGTGTTCGATATGGACGGCGTGCTTGTCGACAGTGAGCTGCACTGGAAAGAAGTCGGCGCGGCTTTTCTCAGACAGCTCGTTCCCTATTGGGACGATGCGCTTCAGGGGAGCATCATCGGGCTAAGTTTATACGATGTACATGCCCTGTTGGTTCGCGACCACCAAGTTACCGCTGACCGAGAATCGTTTGTTTCCCATTACAAGGGGCTCGCAGAGACTATTTATGGTGAACGTTCAAGTCTCATTGCCGGTGCGGGTGAGCTTGTCGAACGTCTATCGCGTGGTGGTGTGCGTATGGCCGTCTGCTCGTCGTCGCCACGCTCATGGATTGATGTGATGCTACGGCGTTTTCAACTGGCGTCGTACTTCGACTGCGTTGTCAGCTCGGACGACGTCGGTGGACGGGGAAAACCGGAACCCGATGTGTATGTCGAGGTCGCCAGGCAGTTACACCTGGCCCCGGCACGCTGCACGGCGCTCGAGGACACCCGGAAGGGGGTACTCAGTGCAAAAACTGCCGGCATGCGCTGTATCGGCTTGCGAAACGGTTTCAATGACGCTCAAGATCTTTCGCTTGCTGATTTGATCGTCACCGATTTGGGTTCGCTCGCCGAAGAGGAACTTTTTCCCGGTAGCTAAGAGAGCTTATCCACGAATATATCTGGTCACGCGGCGACCGAACGTCGGCACCCATTTCTGCACTTTGGGCAACCTCTATTCGAATCGCAGAAGGTGTTTCGCGGTATGTTCGACGATCGGGCCCAGCGTCGCTTCGATCACGCCCGAAAAGAGCAGGGCGATGACAATCAGGAGTCCGAACGGCTCCAGTCGGGCCCATGCTCTTGCCGCCCGGATGGGGAGAAATCCCACAGCGATCCGACCGCCGTCCAACGGCGGGACGGGCAGGAGATTGAACAAACCCAGTACGAGATTTATCAGCACGCCGTGCACTAGCCAAAGCGCGAGCAACCCCAGTATCAAGGGCGGGACAAAAAAGGCTACGATTGAATTGGTAAGGCTTTGCAGCAGGATATAGCAGATCGCCGCGAGTACAAAGTTGGTTACGGGACCTGCGAGAGCGACATATGCCATGTCTCTCCGCGGGTTCTTGAAATACAGCGGATTGACGGGAACCGGTTTCGCCCCTCCGAAAATTACCGGAGAGCCGGCGAGGATGAGCATTCCCGGAAGCAGGAGAGTGAGAAAGGGATCGGCGTGTCGCAAGGGATTGACCGTAATTCGGCCGAGTGAGCGAGCTGTCGGATCGCCCAGCTTCTCAGCCGCCCAGCCGTGAGCTATCTCGTGAAGAATTACGGCCACCAGCAGTGGCGGCGCGGCAGCGATAAGCTTAATCAGCACGGGCGCACCTTTGGTCTCTTTTGACTGCGAGCAGAACTGTTCTTGTCGCCAGGCTTCTTACTCCCGGCGCGGGGGGAGCGCGACGATGACTCCACCAATCGGTCTTCCGGCGCAGGAGGCCGAGAAACATGTTCGTTATTTGCTTCCAGAAAACGGAGCTTTAGCTCGGAGCCCCGCGAAATGCCAACGCGGGTAGTTGTTATCACTCTGCCGATCGGTCGCTCGAAATACAACGAGCGAAAACTATCCGAACGGTGAAGAGTAAGCGAGCCGCTTCGTAGCGACACTCCGTTGTGTGCTCCGCCAATCCCCATGGCGAGCACCAATTTGCCTGGGCCACTACAGAGATTACGGACTCGATCTGTATTTCGACGAATTTGCATCAGCTCGATTCCATCCACAGGCTCCAGTGCTCGAATCAAAACGGCTTCCCCCTCACCAAGCGCACCCGATACCACATTAAAGCAATAGTACATCCCGTAGATAAAGTAGACATAGGCATGTCCGGCAGGACCGAACATCGTTTCGTTGCGTTTCGTCATACCTCGATGAGCATGACACGCCGGGTCCCCTCGAAAGAGGTATGCCTCAGTTTCAACTATCCGTCCGATGGTGCGGCCCTGCGGGGAATCGTGCACCAAGAAGGTGCCGAGAAGAGCTTTTGCCAGCGCAACCGTAGGTTGTGAAAGAAAGGCTTTTGTAACTATCATGCGACATGCATAGCACAGCAACAGATAGGACGCTCTGCGAGTTCCTTCGTCCGGACGGTCCGATAGTTATCGGTGTAGGCGGACTTCACGGCAACGAGCCGATGGGTGTCGAGGCGCTGCGGCGTGTGGTGAACGCACTCGGGGATGGAACCTCGCTACGAGGGACGTTTGCGGCGTACGTCGGAAATCTTACGGGGCTCTCACGCAAGCAAAGATATTGTGACACCGACTTAAACCGGCTTTGGATAGAGGGATTTGGGAAAGAGGAATTTGCGGCCGGGCAATTTCCCATCGATTCCGCCAAGCTTGAGGCGCTGTCCGTAGAGCAACGTGAGCAGCAGGCCCTTTGGCAGGTGCTGAAACCGCACTTTGACGTGGCCGCATCGACTCCACGTCGGCTGGTATTGCTGGATTTGCATACCACGTCAGCTCCTGGTGCCCCGTTTACCGTTCTTTCCGGCGAGAGCTCAGGTGGTTCGCTGGCCACGGCGCTATCGCTCACGATCGTTGCTCTTCCCGAGGGGGCAGTGAACGGAGCGCTTTCCGTTTTTGCCTCGGCTATGGGGCACACCGGTTTGACGATTGAAGGCGGGCAACATGAGAGTGAAGAAGCTTGTGATTGCCTCGAGGCGATTGTGCGGGTGGGGTTGGAGTGTCTTGAACTAGTCCCCCGGGGGACGCTCGATCCGCAGGGGACGTATCGTCAATTGCTCGAGGCCCGCCGAGAGGGCGTTCCGCCGAAGGTTCGTATATCCTACGTTCACACCATCGAGCCGGAAGACGAGTTTCGGATGCATCCCGGCCATACTCATTTCCAACGGATAACTCGCGGCCAGGAGCTGGCGGTTGACCGGCGCGGGCCGGTCTTGGCCCCGGACGAAGGATTTTTGCTGATGCCGCTCTATCAGGCATTTGGTCGTGAAGGATTTTTTCTGACGCAACCGGTGGACGAAGCCCCCGAGCACGCAGTAGGCCATGATGGTAATGGAGACTTATGAAAACTAAAATCAAGGTGCAAAATCCCATTGTCGAGATCGACGGCGATGAGATGACTCGCGTGATCTGGCAGCTTATCAAGGAGGTGCTGCTTGAGCCGCACCTCGAGCTGAACCTCGAGTATTACGACCTGCATGTGCAGCATCGTGATGCGACCAATGACCAGGTGACCATCGACGCTGCTCTTGCAATCCGTAAGCACGGCGTCGGCGTCAAGTGCGCGACGATCACACCGGATGCGGAGCGGGTTACCGAGTACAACCTCAAGAAGCAGTGGCCGAGCCCGAATGCGACGATTCGAAGCGTGCTTGACGGCACGGTTTTTCGGAAGCCGATTTTGATTGATACCATCCCTCCTTCGGTTCGCTCCTGGCGATTACCGGTGACGATCGGTCGCCATGCCTACGGTGATATCTATAAGGCTGTAGAGTTCCGAGTACCGCAGGCGGGCAAGTTGGAGATGGTCTACACCCCGGAACACGGCGAACCGACCAGGGTGCCGGTGCACGAGTTTGACGGTCCCGGCGTCGCGATGACGATGCACAATCTTGATGCGTCGATCACATCGTTCGTGAAAGCGTGTCTGACGTATGCCATTGCAGAGAAGACCGACCTTTGGTTCGGCGCGAAAGACACCATTTCAAAGACCTATCACGCCCGATTCCGAGAACTGTTTCAGCAAGCGGTCGATCAGCGAAAAGAGGAGTTACAGGCAGCCGGCATCGAGTACCGCTATTTGTTGATTGATGATGCAGCAGCGCAGCTGATGAAGCATGAAGGCGGGATGTTACTGGCGCTCATGAACTATGACGGTGACGTCTGGTCGGACCTTATCGCCGGTGGGTTCGGTTCCTTGGGGCTGATGACGTCCGTGCTGGTCTCTCCCGACGGGAAGTATGAGTTCGAGGCGGCTCATGGCACCGTGCGGCGCCATTACTATCGTCATCTAGCGGGTGAAACTACATCGACCAACTCGGTGGCCTCCATTTTCGCGTGGACCGGGGCGCTTGCAAAAAGAGGAGAATTGGATCAGACCCCGGAACTCGTCCGCTTTGCGCAAGAGCTCGAACACGCGGTCATTGAAACCATCCGTAGCGGCACGATGACAAAGGATCTAGCCTTGGTTGCCGGTGCGTCGGGTGAGACAGCCGTGAGCACGGAGGGATTCATTCGTGCCGTGGCAGAGCGACTTTCGTAAGTCACGTTGCCTTTCCGCAGGGATTGACTAAGACGCAGACTCGGGACTATGCTCCTCCAATGACATGTGACTCAGGACAATCTGCTCATTTTACCATCACTGGCGTGCCGCAGGTCACCATCGCTGGCGTCCCGCAGGCCGTTGTGCGTGGGGTGCGCGCAGATTTGTCCCGAATGGCAGCCGTTTCGATCATGCATCGATCGATGATGCAAATGTGCATGACGAACGCGGCTGCGTGACTATGTCACGTGGGTGAGAGAACCCCGGCAGCCGCTCGAATAGCGGTGGCCGGGGTTTTTTTATGCCTTTGCTTCCGTCTTCCTCGCGCGACTCTCGGACGATACTGACACTACAGGCAACTCTGCACGACCAAAGGCCGACACGACCAGCCTAGGGTTCTCGTGCGCCTGTGAATAGGGAGCCGGCAACAGATGGACTTTGCGACCTTGAGTGTGCACGCCGGTCGGCGTGTGGACTCGACCACCGGATCGATCCTACCGCCAATTCACCAAACTGCAACATATGTGCTGGAGGCGGTCGGCACTACACGGGGCTATGACTACAGTAGATCGAGTAACCCGACCCGAGCGGCGCTCGAGGAGAATCTCGCTGCCCTTGAAGGGGGAAACCATGCGATCTGCTTCTCGTCAGGTATGGCGGCAGTCGATGCGATTACTCGTCTGCTGCGGCACGGCGAGCACATCGTCAGCGTTGATGACGTCTACGGAGGCGTCTCCCGCCTGTTCAATCGCGTGCTGAGTCGGAGCGGAATCACCGTTAGGTATGTCGACGGGACGAGTGCTTCCGCCGTGTCGGCTGCCATCACCGCGCAAACTCGCTTAATCTGGATAGAAACCCCCACCAACCCACTGTTGCAGCTCGTCGATATCGCTGAGGTGGCGCGGCTTGCCCGCAATCGTGGCATTTTGGTCGCCGTGGATTCGACGTTTGCGACTCCGTATTTGCTCCGACCACTCGAACTCGGAGCTGATATCGTGGTGCATAGCACCACGAAGTATCTGAGCGGACACAATCAGGTCATCGGTGGGGCGTGCATCACGAACGGCCAAGCAGTGTGCGACGAACTCAGGTTCATTCAAAAAAGTGTCGGCGCTGTCCCGGGGCCCTTCGATTGTTGGCTCACCCTCCTCGGCATAAAAACGCTCCCGCTGAGGATGGAGCAACATCAGCGGAACGCTCGGTTGGTGGCCGAATACCTCGAGGAGCACCCGAAAGTGGCTCGCGTACTCTATCCGGGCCTTCCCAGTCATCCGCAGCACGCGTTAGCACGGCTACAACAGCGCGGATTTGGCGGGATGATATCCTTCGAGCTCGCGGGCGGCTACGATGCCGCGGTGGAGCTGATGAATTCCGTCCGTCTCTGTTCCCTTGCAGAGAGTCTCGGCGCAGTGGAAACGATGATCACACATCCGGCCTCGATGACGCATGCCGATGTTCCTCGTCACGAGCGAGAGCTGCGCGGCGTCACAAACGGCTTGGTACGTCTCTCCGTCGGTATCGAGGCGGCTACAGATATTCTCGCAGATCTCGAACAAGCACTTGCGCGAGTAAGCGCTTCGCCTGAGGAGAGAAGAGCATGAACTCACGGAAAAGCACCGACCATTTTAGCGGCAGCCGCGAAGAGCTCGGATTTGCCTCACGGGCGATTCATCGAGGTCTCGACTGGTGTGAGGAGACCGGGGCAGTCGTCCCGCCTGTGTATCTGACTTCTACGTTCCGTCGCGGAAACCCTGGAGGATTCGACTATACCCGTTCCGGTAATCCGAACTTTCGGAATTTGGAGCAAACGCTGGCCGATCTCGAAGGAGCAAGATTCTCCACCGTGTTCTCAAGTGGGGTGGCTGCCATCACGGCGGTGATTGCGAGTCTGAAATCGGGGGACGTCGTGCTGGCAGAGGAGAATATCTATGGCTGCACGTTTCGCTTGTTTCGAGAGGTGTTTGAAAAGTTTGGCGTGCGGATCCGGTATCTCGACTTTACCAATGCGCTCAACTTCTCGCGGATTGTCGAGGAGCGTCCGGTGCTGGTCTGGATCGAGAGCCCGACAAATCCGCTTCTCAAGGTGATTGACATCGAACAGGTCGCGCTCTGGTCACACCGAGCAGGTGCCGCGCTGCTTGTCGATAATACGTTCGCGTCGAGCTATTTGCAACAGCCGCTTGCCCTCGGAGCGTCGCTTTCGCTCTTCAGTACCACGAAGTACACCGGAGGTCATTCGGACTGTTTGGGGGGTGCAGTATGCACGAACTGGCCCGTCTGGCAGGAACGACTACAATTTGCTCAGAAGGCACTCGGCCTCAATCCCGCACCACTTGACGTATGGTTGGTGCAGCGCGGTTTGAAGACGCTGGCAATCCGTATGCGGCAACATAGTGAAAATGCGCTTGCTCTGGCCCGGTATCTTCGTGAATGCCCGTGGGTACAACACGTCTACTATCCGCATCTTGACTCTCACCCCCAGTTTGCGCTTGCGACGCGTCAGATGAAGCTGGGCTCCGGCATCATTGCAGCGGAGCTTCGATTGTCGTTCGAACAGACCTTGCAGCTCTTGGGCTCGCTGCGGCTTTTCACGCTCGCCGAAAGTTTGGGGGGAGTCGAGTCGCTAGTGTGTCATCCAGCGACAATGACTCATGCGGCAGTGCCGCCTGATGTCCGTGCTCGAGTCGGCATCAGCGATACGTTGGTGCGCTTCTCCGTGGGTATTGAAGATGCGGAAGATTTGCAGGCGGATCTCGAAACTGCTGCGCGGTCGGTGAAGCAATTGCAACCAGGGGCTGTCGAACAACGCGTTCGTTCCGAATACTAGGTGGCAGAGCACTCTGTTTAGAACAGGATAAGCTCTAAGTGAGCACTGTTACCGCAGGGAGTCGATGCGGGTCCGAAACTGGGAGATTTTGCGGATTATGCTGAGGATTCGTTCGCGACTTCTCGCCACACCATAAATCCGCGTGTCGGTGTTCGTGATAATATGTTCGGCTACGACATCGAGGCTCAGCTCGACGAGTTGATGCTGCGGCAGATAGCGCATGCTCCAGGATGGGAACGCGCGTTCGGTGAGCAACCCCAGATCGACTTCGTTTACGACCTTATGTCGGGGATCTCGCCGTATCGATTCCATTAGGTCTGCAACACTGCCCGATTGACCCTCTAGATATTGGAAAAAAGTACCGGCCTTGAAGTGGAGATAGCCGGTCACTTCCAGCAACAGATTCCTTGCGGCAGCCTGCTGGGACAATTCAAATAGTTCCGCCTCGCTGAAGCTTCGACACGCGACACTTGAATACGCTACCGCCACCAAATCGCTCATGCGTCTTGCTCGGTTGGGTGCTGAGCAGGCTCTTCGGTCGGCCCGTCGTCGCGCAGCTCGACCAACAGCAGTTGATGTAAATCGCGATGCTTGAAGGGCTTACTCAACATCGGACAATCGAGCAAATGTTTCGGGAAGACGATGTCTCTGTCGTAGCCGGTGAGAAATATCACCGGCTTCCTTCGAGAAAGTAGCTCCTCGGATTTTCATGAACAGGATTGGGACTTCAGGTTGACGTCGAGTAACGCGATGTCTATCGCTTCCTCATACGTTTCAAGTAAGCTCGCCGCGGCAGCGACCGTGTCTGCGGGGCCGATAACGTGGTAGTTGTTTTCAACGAGCCAGTCCTGGAGATCTTGGGCGATGACTGCCGAATCTTCCACGACAAGAACATGCCGGACCGCGCTTTGGTGGACTGTGGGTCGAGGTAGCGTTGCCGCAGATTCTTGCACTCCATCACGGCTACTTCGGAGCTCGATTGTAGGCCGGTCATCGAACGCTGACCCTGTCATTCGGTGCTGAGGGGTCGTTCGGTGCTGAAGGGCCCTTCCGTGCTGAAGAGCCCTTTCGTGCTGAGGAGCCCTTTCGTGCTGAGGAGATGGCGGAGGCCGTTCCCAGACCACACTATCGCCGGCAACCGGAATGATGATTTGGGCTTCAAAGCCGGCCGGTGCGAACGACGTTGCCAGGGTTCCCTTCAATTCCTTCTGGATAGTCAGCTGCAGCAGTCGAGTACCGAAGCCTTCAGCAGAGGCGCCTTGCGGAGGCTTGCCCCCGCGCTCGACCCAGGTGAGCGTCAGACGTCGTCCATCGGCCGTTTCGTTGATGCTCCACGAGATAGCAACCGTGCCTGTGCTGGTGCGTAACGATCCGTGTTTCGAAGCGTTGGAAAACAGTTCGTGCAACGCCAGATAGAGTGACTGCATTGTCGAGGGATCAAGCCGAATCTTCGGGCCCTCGAACGTTACCGAGTCTGCACGCGCGCTGCGGTAGGCCTGAGCGGCCATGTCGATTACATCGTGGAGCGGTACTGCCTCCCATCGGTTCTTCGTCAGAAGACCATGCAGGTCGGCGTAGGCATGCAGACGTGCGTCAAATGATTCGCGAAACTCCTCCAATGTCTCCGCTCGTTTCAGTGTCTGTCGCGACATCGCCAACACGTTGTTGAGCGAATTTTTGACGCGATGATCCAGCTCCCCAAGCAGCACTTCACGGGTGGCTTCGATGGCCTTACGGCGAGAGATATCTTCCATTACCACCGTAAACAACCGTTTCCCTCCGGTGAGAGCCTTCCCCACGGAGAGCATCACTCCGACATGAACCCAGCGGGAAGAACCATCAGCCAGTACGATACGTTTCTCGTAGGCGCCGCCGGGCGATTCGTTCAACTTCAGCGATTGCAAAAACCGTTCCTCCTCCGCACGGTCGTCACTATGGGTGCAGTCGAACAAATAGCCCTGGCTTAGCTCGCGTTCCGAACGGCCATGCAGAAGGGCTAGCTGCTCGTTGACACGGATCCACTCTCCTTCTTCGGTAACGAGCGCCAATCCGACCGCGCTGTTATGAAAGGCTAGCTGAAAACGCTCTTCGCTTTCGGCCAGTGCCGCTTCGGTCCGATGGAGTTCTGAGGTATCCCGGTCGATGAGAGAGAGTCCGATAACGGTTCCATCGTAGGTTCGTATCGGCGACGCCGAGACGGAGACATTCAGCCGAGAACCATCAGGTCCGATACGCGTGGTAACCAGGTTCTGCAGCGGCGTGCCGCCGGCCACCAAGGTGCCCACCTCCAGCCATTCCGCCTGGAGTTCGGAAGGAACGATCAGATGGTGCAGACGTCGACCCTGAGCGATATCCGCAGGTATGCCGTAAAGCTTTTCAGCGCCTGAATTCCAGCTTGTCACCGTCATATCGAGGTCAACAGTCAAGATGGCGTCCTCGCTCTGCTCGATTACGGAGGCGAGAAAACCCGCACGCTGTTCGCTCGCCCGGAGCGGCTCGATGTCGACGAGAACCAGGAGAATACCGGTACTGGTACGCGTCCCCGTGGACTGATACGGGAGTAGCCGCAGGAGATACGGACGTCCGTCCGTGTCTCGCACGTCCCGTTCTTTCTTTTTCCCGCTGCTGAGGACCTCACGAAGGTCGTCGATGAGATGAGGGTCTCCCAGTGAATGCGAGAATGCGGTTATCGGTCGACCTATATCCTGGGGGAGAAATTCGAATAACTGCAACAGCAGAGGCGTGAAGCGTCGAATGCGTAGTTCGGAATCGAGAAAGAGTACGCCAATCTCTGTTGCAGCAATCAGGTTGTCCAAGTCGTCGTTGAGGGCCGTCAGTTCTTCGATCTTCTTCTGTAGTTCGGCATTGACCGTATACAGCTCTTCATTGACCGAATGAAGTTCCTCGTTTGTGCTCTGGAGCTCTTCATTCGAGGCAACCATCTCTTCGTTCGTCGCTTGCAGCTCTTCATTGCTTGTTTCAAGCTCTTCGATCGTCGCCTGGAGGTTTTCCTTCGTGAATTGGAGCTCCGACTCCAGCGCTCCAATTTGTTCGCGCGAGACGGCGGTGATTGGTACCTGAGGAGCGGATTCTTCCCGTTTCTTGCTGGTCTCGTGAAAAGTGACCAAGAGGGCTAGATGGTCAGAGTGCCGGGCCGGACCTATCGGCTCGGCGACCAGGTCAACCTCGAGTGGAGTTCCATCACGGTTACGCAGGGACAGCCCTGTGTAGCGCACTCTGCGCCGCTCACGCAGTACGTGGCGAATTGCGCCGCCGACAGCCGACTTTGCTGTAGGTTCGACCAGATCGGTAAGCTGCATGGAGCTCTCACCGCTCTTGATGGCGAGAAATCGCTCACCGCCTGCAACCGTATGAAGGACGCACCCGGAGGAGTCGATGACTACACCCGCAGGCATGTACAGGTCGAGCAAATACGGCATGAGAGCAGTGGCTTGGGGTGCGCTGTGGAGCGTTGCCGGGCGCTCGGCTGGCCGCGGCGAGTTTCCCAACGGGAGCCGTGCGCTGAATAATCCTCGGTCGGTCAAACGCATTTCACGCTTCTTCCGGAAGATCTTCCACGTCTGATCGACCGTTTCGAATTCTTTGCTGAGTTCGCCCAAGGATTCACTGGGCCCTAGGAGGAGATACCCATTATGCTGCAAAGCAAAATGAAAAATCGCGATCGCTTTCTTTTGTGCCGGAGGTTGAAAGTAGATTAACAGATTCCGGCAACTGACCAGGTCCATCTTGGTAAACGGAGCATTGTTCAGCAGGTTGTGCGGAGCAAATACGATCAAGTTTCTGATCTCCTG
>JAGRAW010000103.1 GCA_020434415.1 Bdellovibrionales bacterium | reverse complement strand
CCGCACGACCAATCAGAATGGATGATTTGCGGAAGGAATGCTCCTCCTGCCTACCGTCGCCGTGCTGTATTTTCAAATGGAGCATATTCAACTGGAACCGGTCCTAAAATGTAAAAAACTCCCGACTTCTATAGCGAGTGACGCACGCTACCGATATTTCGCCGGGTTCTTACGAATCTTTTTCGGCACATACTTATTGTCGTTGATCATTCGATCCGCCTTGAGCCAGCGATAGTCCGACTCGTCCCGAAACATCATTTTCACCGCCAACAGGTTGTCGAATACGACGATGTGATTTTCCGCCTTCGCTGCGTAGATCGCTCGTCTGAAATTGCTTTCCGTCCGGCGCCAAAGTTCCGCCTCCAGCTTCCCGAGAAGCTCAGCAAGCACCTTCACATGCAGCCTGGAAGTTTCGGCGGCAAGCGCTGTGCTGCTCCGCTCACTTTTGACAGCAAGAAGCGTGTCCTTGATCTCGATCGGGTTCAAGTCCTCCGGGCCGATTTTATCCTTCTCCGCGACCGGGATCGCGAGAATATCCTGTTTCAGCTCATCGAGGGCTTCCAATAGAAGCTGCTGCAACCCCCGAATCAAGACTGACAAACCCTCAGGAGTCCTGTCATACCCCATGGCGATAGCCGCCAAATCCGAAAGCTGCTGATCAATATCTCCAGCCCGGGGAAGCGGCGTCGCCCGCACATTTCGCACCGCCCATTGCTTTATGCGGCCCGCGTTCTTGGAACCACGCTTTGGTGGGTAGGCGGTGTTGTCGAAGACCAAGCGGCGCGTCCTTCCTTCGAACACATCTCTCGCGATCAGTTCGCGGTGATGCCAGCCGCCTGCAGAAGGCGGCAGCGTGTCGACCAAGGTTTCATCGACTAGAATGTGTAGCTCGGCGTCGCTTCGGTAATCGTACTCGATCAGCACATTGGATGACGGCAGATTGAACTGCACTTTATCAAGACGACTGTTGTCTTTGTTTTTCTTCGAAGTCTTCTTCGTTCCGGGCAGATACCCGAGCACCGAGTATTCAGGCATGTCCAACACCTGATCGGATTTCTGCTTCGGAAGCTTGGGTCCCTCGGAGGTTGGCCATATCAGCAATAGAAGAAGGAGCACGAGTAGCAAGCCGATGACGACAAGCTGCGTCGGCTTCAGTCTTCGCGTCGCGACGGCAGGTGACTCCGCAGCTTCCGGCGCTGCTGTCGCGGATTCCGCCGAAGGGGCGGCTTTGCCGAGAGCGCTCCCTTCGATATCGGCTCGAAAGAGCATGTCAGCAATCTTGAACTCGTCGCCGGGTGAAAGCCTGCGGGGCTCTTCGGTTAGCTTGAAGCCCATGTGTATGGTCCCGCCGGAGCTGCCGCGATCGCGTATAACCAGGCCGTCTTCACCGGCGCGAATTTCCGCATGCACCCGGCTTACGCGGGGGTCGCTGAGCACTATCTGATTTCGCTCCTCTCGCCCGATAGTGACAGACTGATCCGAGTCCAAATCAAACTTGAACACATCACCGGCACTCACGCCTGAAAGAACAGTAATTTTTAGAGTGTAGCTCATCGCACCGTGCGCTTAGCTCTGCATCCACTGGATCAGCAGCGGCGTGAAAAGGATGATAAACGACGACGGAAAGATGAAAATGACCAAGGGCGCAAGCATTTTCATCGGTATCTTGTTTACCAGAGCCTCCGCCAACTGCCAGCGACGCGTTCGCGACATATCCGCTTGCGCCTTCAGCACCGGTCCGATACTTGCACCAAGCTGATCTGCCTGATTGAGCGCAACCACAAATGCGTTAATCTCCGCCATGGCAATACGATCCGCAAAATTTCGAAAGGCCTGTTGCCGAGTTCTTCCGAGAGAAACTTCACGAGCGACCAGCTCCAGCTCATCAAGCAGCGGACCCCGCCGGCCTCGCTCGACCACGACCTGCATCGCACTGCTCAAGTCGAAGCCGGCATCGACAGCCAGCCGAAGCGTATCCAGAATATCCGGAAGATCGCGGAAGATCCTGCGCCGACGGGTAGCAATCACATCCTTCAACCAAATGTCCGGGTACATAAAACCTAGCGCACCGAGACCGAGCGTGCAGATGGGACTAAGACCCAACTCCGAATCAAAAAACATTCCCGCCAAGAGCGCCAAGACAATCGTGATAATCCGCGTCGCATCATATTCGCTTGCCGTGACACCGCCCGGGCGTCCCGCCTGAATCAACCTCAGTTCGAGTTTCGCTCGATGCTTTTCCAACGGCAAAAGCTCGACGAACTGGGCAATAAGCAGAATGAGCGGCAAGAAAAGCTTAAAAAGTATGCTTTTGCTCTGCCGTCTTGCTGCGGATCGAACGACACCGTCATCGCTAAGCTCATGCGGCTCAGGAAAAATCAGCACGACGATGACCATTACCAGGCTGCCGAACAGCAGCGATATCAACCACGCAGGTAACGTAAGGGGTAATTCCACTTTCTACACTCCGGCTAGACGTCGATATCCATCAACTTCCGTATCCACACCTGAGCAATGATCACCATTGCGACCACTCCGGCAAACGCATAAATCCCGACTTGGTGGCCAAAGAGCGTCCGCACATGCTGCACATCGACAAAATAGAGCGCGATCAGCAACGCAAACGGCATCAAACCTAGAATCAGTCCCTGAAAGCGTCCCTGCGAGGTCACCGCTTTCAGCTTTCCTTCAATCCGCGCCTGTTCACGGATCGTTTCAGCAAGATTGCCGAAGATCTGTCCAAGATCTCCGCCGCACTGCTTCGTGATTGCCACTCCCGAGGCAAGGATCTGCACGATCATCGAGTTCATCCGAGTTGCCATATTCTCCAAGGCATCGATGAAATCCACGCCCACTCGATTCTCTGCAAGCACAATTGAAAACTCCTTGGAGATCGGGTTGGGAAACTCTTTTACAAGCAGTTCGCAGGCCTGCTGCATCGTCAGTCCTGACTTGAGGCCGTTTTTGAGCAGTTCGAGCCCCTCGATCAACTGCTCTTCGAGGAGGAGCACTCTCTTTTCCCGCATCCGACGCAGGACCACCTTTGGAAGGACGAATCCCAGGAGCGCCAAGACAAACCCCACAATCGGGTCCAGCAGGAGAAAACCGATGAAGAATGCTGCCGCAGCAGCCAGCAGACGTATGGAGAAAAACGTTTGCGGAGAGAGCGATAGACAAAGCTCGCTGAGCGTAGAATCTATCTCGCCGCTTGTTTGCTTTTCCCGAACATCGCTTGCGGTCTTTCTCAGTTCATCGAAGAACGTGTAGCCGATGAAAAACACTGCGACAAAGACGCAGACTTGCACTCCGATTTCAATAACTAGGTCATTCATGCGCTACACTCTATGTTCCTGCTCCATGCCGACTGTCATCATTGGTTCAGTGCGAACACTTCTGCATTCACGGGGAGGCCTCTCTCCTGAAGCAACTTGAAGAACTTGGGGATATACCCGGTCGCCCGATGCTCTCCGGCGACCTTCCCATCGGCACCATAGCCGGACTGACGAAATACGAAGACATCTTGAAGCTGGACAACTCCTTCATCGTAGTCCATACCGACCACCTCGGTGATGCCGGTCACCTTTCTCGTGCCGCAGCCGAAGCGCGTCTGCTGAACGATTATGTCGACCGCAGAGCCGATCTGTTCGCGAACCGCCCTGATCGGCAGGTCGAGTCCGCTGGTAAGCACCATCGTCTCCAGCCTGCGGACCATATCTTCTGCAGAATTGGCGTGTCCCGTCGTCATGGAACCGTCATGTCCGGTATTCATGGCTTGGAGCATGTCGAGGGCTTCCGCGCCACGACATTCACCGACGATAATCCGGTCCGGGCGCATGCGGAGAGAATTCTTCACAAGATCCCGAATCTGAATCGCCCCCTTCCCTTCCAGGTTTGGCGGCCTGGTTTCGAAAGAAATCACGTGCTCCTGTGGCAAACGTAGTTCCGCAGCATCCTCCACGGTGATCACGCGCTCTCCAGGCGGGATAAAGCCCGAGATGACGTTCAGCAGCGTCGTCTTACCGGAGCCCGTGCCGCCCGAAATCACGACATTGAGGCGATTCTCGATCGCCATTTTCAAGAATTCCGCCATGCCCCGCGAAAGCGAGTTGAAGCGGACGAGGTCGTCAATTGTCAGCGGCACTCGCGCGAACTTTCGAATCGTGATGCAGGGCCCTTGAAGCGCAAGGGGGCGGATCACCGCGTTGACCCGCGACCCGTCCTTCAGGCGTGCATCAACAATCGGAGAACTTTCGTCGACCCGGCGTCCGATCGGAGAAATAATCCTTTCGATGGCCGCCAGGACTGCCGGCTCACCGGAAAACTGCAAGTCCGTCAGCTCAAGCTTGCCGTTTCGCTCCGCATAGATCTGGGCGTAGTTGTTCACCATCACTTCAGAAACGTCATCATCCGCCAGCAGCACCTCCAGCGGCCCGAGTCCTAACGCTTCGTCCAGAATCTCCTTGATCAGCGACTCGCGGTGAAGACCGTCGGGGATTTCCCAGCGCAGATCGACCAACACCTCTTCGACGACATTCCGAGCTCGACTCCGCAAGTCCTCATCGCTGAGCGAGACGATATCCTTGCGTCGCAAGTCGAGGCGCTTGATTAGCTCGGTGTGGATCTCCCGCTTGATGCGAAGCTCGTCGTCACGAAGCCCCTTTCTCCGCTGACTCCCGCCGGTAGCCATGCTCACAGCCATCGACTGAGGTGTGCTGCCGGACTTCTTCTTGTCCGGGACGGCGGCGCTTTTCGCATTCGGAACCGCCTGGCTTTTCGGCTTCTCGGCCGAAGACGCTTCCACCCGTGGCGTCAGCACGAAGTTGCCGATAACCAGCCTACTTCCCTCAGCCAGCGGGGTGTCGGTCTGCGGTGCTACCGGGGTATCTTCGACGTAGGTACCGTTCGAGCTGTTGTTGTCTCGGACCACCAACTCAAATCCACCCCTGCTCGATTCGTGCACCTTCAGCGTTGCATGTCTGCCCGACACTCTCCCGTCGGAAAGGACGACATCATTAGCCGGATCACGGCCAATCGAGATTTCGCGCGCGTCAAATTTTTTTTCTAACGTGTGCGATTCCCCTTCGAGCAGGGCCTCAATTTTGACAACTATCAACATAGGTACGGAGTCCGGTACGGTTCCTTTCGTTCGGCTACTTCGGTAGTTTTGCCTGATTCTGCTTCCGCTGCATTTCCAACAGGGTGGATAACTGCTCGCTGAGCTTCTCATTGTCACTCACCGCGAGCGCAGTGTCTTTCAGCTTGGCTACCAACTCAGCCAGCTTCTCCTGATCCGCCGGGGACAGTAGATCACCCACGGTCCCGACCGGAGAAAGGTTGAGAATCTCGTTATCGGTCGGACCGCGAAGCAGGATGCTGATCGATCCTATCTGTCGAGCATAGTTCAACCTAACCGCATCCGCCGGAAGGAGCTTCAGCGTCAAGGAGTTGTAGCGACCGCCTCGCTCCCCTGGAAGGCCGAGCTCTTGATCGACCTGGGAGTAGCGCCCGGTCGAGAGCACCGGCACGTTCTGCAGCAGCACGACCGAGACCTTTTGACTGATGATCGGCATGAGAAAGGTCAAAACGATATCGATGCGGTCACCGACGACCACCGATCGGGCCAGCGAATTCGTTTCGTCGACCGGAAGGTTTATTGCACGGTAGTTGTCCGAATCGAGCTGTTGGGAAAGCGTCCGCCCGACCACCGTCCCGGAGGTAAAGTAGCTCTCCAGCACGTAATCGCCTTTCAGCACATCGACCAACAGCTCCTGACCAACGAAATTTTCTCGGCTTTCCCACTTGATTGCCGTCAGCGGGAGGAAGTTCTCGGGCACCTCCGCCTGGTCGAGCATGGAACTCGCAATTCGTGTTCCCGCTTTGATACGGGTGCGAGCACGAGCAATCTTCACGTACTTCTTTGGCGCCAGTTCACTGATGCGCGACTCGAGATAAGTCTGGTTGCCGAAAACTGCGATGACCCCAAGCAGCAGCGCTAATAGAAGTTGCTTTTTCTTGTCCATACGAAGGATGCCTTTCCTTAGTCTCTATCCTAAAAATACGTTCATTATCCTGTGCGACTGCTAGGGAAACGGTTTGGCGACACTGTAATAGATCGGCCGCACGTACCCTTGGATTGCCTCCGGCAAAAGCTTGGCAAACGTTGCGCAGACGAGCACCACGGCAAAAAGCAGAATGATGTACTCTGTCATTGCCTGACCGCATTCATTCCTCCCGGCTCGTTCGCAACAGGTTCCACCTTCTCGCTCGCTTCGCTTGCCAAATGCCTTAATGTACATCGAACTCGGCAGCATCCCGTGTCCCCTCTCGCATGATGCATCTATGACGTCCGTGGTGCTTTCGGTGCTCTGACTATCGTGACCAACGTGCGCTCGGATTGCTGATCCTCCACAACTGCTGAAAAAAGCAGGGTCAGCTCCTCCCCGCTATTGCTGAACTCCAGTATTTGCAGGGTGCTCGATTCTTCCCCGATCATCGACGAAAAGGACTTGCGCTCCCGCCAACCGGATGCGCTGAGCTCATTTCGGTAGAACCGGAGATTGTCCTCCAACGTGCCTGGGTTCGAGTAGCTGGCTGTATAGCTTCTACCTCCGAACTCCTCTGAGCTAAACACGGTGCCGCTTGTGCCCCCCGGTCGCAGAGCAACCCCAGGAACCAAACTGCTACTTCGAGGGTCCGGCTGCTCGGCTCCCGATATCGCAAGAACCCCTTGTAAGGAGTAGCCGTTCGAGGCGCTGCGGGCAATCGGCGGCACCTGCCAGACTATCAGCGAATAACGCCGTCCCGAATTTCTATCCTCTGCGACGGACACGGCTCGTTTACTCGACGCGCGATTGACTGGTCGTAAACCTCGCTGTTCCCACCGAAACTGCTGTGTCTGAACAAACTGGGCTATCGTCCCGTCGACAAAGAAACTGGTGATTGCGATGCTTGCATCGTTGATCTTCGCATCGCTCCCGAGAGAAACGATTTTGGCTCCCTCGGGCAGAAGCGCTCGCTCTTCTCCTGAAGGCTCCGAATAAAACAGGGCTCCCGCCGGAGCACCGCTCGCATTCGCCGTTTGCCGGAATCCTTTGACCAGTCCATAAGAGAACGAACTCACGATGACGAAGAGCGTAAGATAGAGAAGGAAATACTTCTCTCGCACGATGACGCTGTTAATTGAACGTTCCATTATCAAACTGCGGTCGTGCCGGAGGATTGTAGTTCTGCTCTTCAACGTAGTCCGAGAAATTTCTGCGAGTTCCGGTCAGCATGTCATCGTCCGAATTCTGCTGGCCTCGGAGTTCCGTAGAGCCGGGGTATGCCAGAGGCCGTACGGCGGGCCATTTCGGAATCGTCGGCACCAGGCCGCCGATGAATGGGATATTGCTCAGGATATCGAGCAGATTGTTGATTGGGTTCTGAATCAGGAATGACTTTACGCCCGAGATTGGTCCGTCGAGTCCGCGCGCGACCGCAGCAATCTCGCTGAACCCCGGTACGGGGAAAATCTCCAGTGGAGCGGTAAAGAGGGCGCCGGGAGCGGAGGGAAACAGCCATAAGCCCGCGACTCTCCGACGCAGCATCGCCTCGTCAGTGTCCTCACCAATACCGTCGGTTTCGTCTCCCGGCAGTCTGAAGTCGCCGGTCCCATCAATACGCCGAGTGATATGCCAAGGCTGAGTAACGAGAAAGAAACGCGAGGTCAGCGTTGTCTCGTCCGAGAAGCGATCCCTTGCGGCCGTAATCACGCTTCTGCCCGCATCGTAGCGAACCGTCCCCTTCTTGTTCGAATCGTTGATTAGCGGATCGCGCAACTCCGATTCGTCAGCCGTAGGGTCGCCGAGAAAACTGCCCAACACCGCGCGTCCGCCAAGCAAGACATTCTCCATCACACCTTCTTGAAATGCGGTGAACGCACCTTGGAAGGTTGGCGGCACCGGAAATGATGCTACGGGATTGAGAAAAAGAGCGGTCTCTCCCACATCCGCATGAATGAAGAAGACTACGATATCGTGGATCAGCTTCTCGATATCCGGATCACGCCCCTGTGGATTAACCAAGAAGGTCTGTCCCAGTTGGGAAAACAAGATCGTGGTCAACGCGACACTTGAACCGAGATAGCGAGCGTCGGTAATGAGTCGACGAAGTTCGGTGTCGCTGCTCAATACTCTGAGGTCGATCCTCTTTCTTAGAATGAGCGGAACAGCGAGCTGGCCCGCGGTCTTCACGTCGCGATCGAACATCGAATAGAACTGGGACGCGATCTCTCTCTGAAGGATCACTTCAATGGCTTCTTGATGTCCAAGCCCTTGCCCGAAGAGACCGGAGTAGTCGCGAAACAGCGACGCGATATCAATATTCCGGGCGATGAACAGTCCGAAATCCCGGTTATAACTCGGGCCGCAATCCTCCTCCCGAAAACCTTTAGCGGCAGCCCCATAGCCGCGTCGCTCGAATAGCCCGGCCATCTCCTCGCAGAACGCCTCGCCGAACTGAACAGTAGTCATGATCTTTACCATTCCGTCCTCGAGAGAATCCGGCGGGTAGAACTGTGGGTCGCTATCGTCGTAGGCGACATCAATCCTCGTATTCGGGACAATGCCGTCTCCGCGCAGCATTGACTCCGCGCCGTCTCTGACGCTGGCGTAGGCAGTCTGCACAAAGCTGGTCTTTTCCTTGACCGAGCCCCACCACTCGCGCGTGCTGCGATACCAGATCGCATCTTCTTTCGGGTCCGCCCTAGCGAGAAAGATCGGCGTACCTGCGGCTTCAGCAGCATCGGAGTCCGAGTCGTCGAAGGCTAGCTGGTCAAGGTTGAGCAACTCGCGCACTCCGCCGTCATCCTCGCTCCGACGATCGGCATTGAGCCTTGCGACCGACCGGGGGCGGTGAAACCGGTCGTCATCATCGAGATCACCCACGGCGTCGTTTCCCGCGTTACTGCTCACCTCCTGCATGTACCACGTCTGCTCGAACGCGATGTATCTCGCCTCTTGCTGCGCCCAGTAGTCAAAGTTCAGCAAGTTCGACACGTGCAGCATACCGACCACGAGAGCGAAGAGCACGATCAACATCAGGAGCAGCTCGACCAGCGCTTGGCCCTTCTCCCGTTCCTGCATCTCTTCGAGTCGTAGCTTCATACCTTCAGTGCGTCGGCGTTATCGGCACTCCTAGTGATGAGACAAACGGCAGCACCTCCTTTACCATATCGGGAGTATCCTCGCTGTCGATTGGTGCAAGGCGCGCGGCCCAATGCGGATTGAACAAACTGGGTCGCTCGTCCGGACGTTTTGGATTTCGCAGGTAGTAGACCTGACTCCTCGCGATGGCCGTCAGGGGATAATTGTTCGGCTTCTCAGGACCGATCTTGAGACCCCTGAGACCTTTCAGATCTTTCGCTCTCTTCACTCCGACGACGGCAAGGGAGGGTCCGGTCAATAGGTTGTCGTTCGAGCCGCGAGTATTCCCCAATGGCCGCCGCTCCGCATCAGTGTCGGGATAATGGTAATGAGGAAAGCCGACGTTGTTCAGGTCGACTATCCAGTCATACTTTGGAACTCCCTCCTCGAAGCCTCCCGACGCTACGTCTGCGACGTACCTGACGCCGTCGACTTTTCCGGAGAACGGCTCGGGCCAAACCTGATGCGTTCGCACCGGTTTCGAATCATACGCGCCGTCCCAATGGTCATCGACGAACACCGGCGGGCCGAGCAGAGGGATCGGGAGCATCGTCGCGGACGCCGCGATATTCAGTGCGTTCAGGCCACCCGCTGGAATACCGGCAGTAACCGCGCAGCCCGTTCCGGTGAGCATGCATTGGATGGCGCGCTCGACATCAAACCCCTCGGTGATCGCAAGCGTGGCATTCGCGGCATTGGCCACGTCGTTAAATTTGTCGCCGCTGGTATGGCCAAAGCTGTTGGGAATGATCCCGTCAAGCGCATCCGCGATGAAGCCCAAGAATGGATTGCTGCTATCGAAGCTGTAGGTAAAACCGAAGAAATTGGTCTCGCGCATTCGCCGTCTGGCGATAACCGGAACTCGGACCTGTGCCGCTTCGTTCTCCTGACCGAAGCGGACCGAGGCACCCAGGCTCATATTGAAGTCGAAGCCGAAGCCTCCGACGCCGAGTGCATCCAGAAAATTAGCCGTATTGAAGGCCCGCAACAGATCTCCCTGCCCCTTGCGGTCGCGGCCTGCGACAAACTTATCGATCGAGGCCTCAGTAACGGCGGCCAGTAGACGCGGATGGTCCTGGGTATCGCTGTCCTTGCCGGCAAGCCTGTCGAAGGACTTGTTGAAGAGATTGAACAGTTCGCCTCGAGCGTCGGTATCCTCGATAACCCAGTCGACGGCCTTCGCCAGCTCGTCGTAGCTGACAGATTCAGCCGCAACACCGAGTGTGGTGGTAGTCAGGACCTCAGGGTCCATTTTCTCCGCCACCGCTTTTACCACTCGGAAGCGGTCAGCTTGAAGCGAGGCATAGAGTAGGCCTTGATACATGGTCAGGCCGTAGATGTTATAGACTTCGATGAACTGGTTCAGGTCTTGCTCATCTTGAGCGAACAGTTCATTGAGCACCTTGTTGAACGTATGCAGCGGATCATGGACGGCCGCGATCAAATCAGCGGCACTGTCTACTTCAATAGAAAGCGGAATGGTAATGATGAAGGCAGCAAGCACTTCGGAGAGCTTGTAGAGCAAATCGGCAACGACGGCGAGACCGTGGTCGTTGGCATCGACGGTGGCCCACAGGGCCGTGTTGAATGCCATCGAATTGTAGTTCGCCACCATCGCCCGATTGACGTACGCACTTAGATTCATGTAACGCGCCTCGACGACCGCTGCGGAATACGCTGAGGCGTCGACGGTATCCTGCAAATGAATCTTTTCGGCGACGAGCATTCCCACGTTTGCGACCGTCACCGATACCATCACCAACGCAATTGCGACGATGAGTCCCAAAACGAGGACTTGACCCGATTCGTCGACTTGCGCCCGCTCGGCGCTGTCCGGAGCGAGGACGCTAGCTCGGTTCATAATCGCTCTGCATTCTCATGGTGTAGTGGGCAGTCAGCGGAAATCGGTATTCGATATCCTCGAGCTCGCCACCGCGGCGGAGGCGATCGGTTTTCGCTGCAAGCTGGTCGATATCCTCCCCCTCGTAGCCGTCGTCTTTGAATTTGAAGAAGAGGTAATACAGCATCGGGTTCACC
>JAGRAW010000102.1 GCA_020434415.1 Bdellovibrionales bacterium | reverse complement strand
TCGACCACGGACCTTTCTCGCTCCGTGGAGCATTGCAATCGCTGCGCCATGCGAGATGCCGCTCGCTGACCGATACGTAGCGGCGGCACGGCCGTCCCCACACCTAGCACCTCAAACCGCATGTTCGCCTCCATTACAGCTTGACCGGGATCCGGACCGGGGAAAGACGTAACGAGAAACCAGTGTTCTCGAAATCAGACCGCTCCGGAGCAGCTTGATCCCGCCGAACATTACGGACGGATAGCGAGTGACCGTAGTAATCATGCGACAGCGCCGCCGCGATGCGTCGAGACGAGCGACTGAACACTGCTGCCACTTCCTCTCGGCTCGTCGTAAGCACCGCTCACTGAGCAGGATAGCAGCCAGCGCCTCCGCAGCATCCAACGCCCAACTGATGCCCTCTCCAGTCAGCGGTTCGACAAAACCGGCAGCATCACCCAGAAGGAACACTCGGTCGCAAGCAACGGTTTGCGCGCGACAGCTCAGTAGCGGCGTCCCCCTCCATTGCGCTCCGCCGAGCACCTCCTCCAGATCGATTTCCGTCTCCAGCATTCCGGCCTCTCGGGCAATCATCTGGGCTGCTGCTCCTACTCCGCCGCAGCTTCTCCGAAAAGCCGGTGCGAGTGCTGCGGCAAGGTTCGTGCTGCCATCATCGAGCACCACCATGCCGAGGTAGCCCGCCGCGCTCCATCCCATGCGAATTTCATGTGGGGAAAGCAAAGCTTCAGGGAGCCGGGTCGAAGCCCCAAGATACGACGCACGGTGCCGCGAAACTTCGAAGGGCGAATACGTCAATCCGGTAGCGACCGCCACACAGCGTGCTCGCACTCGACGGCTCGTCCCCTGGAATCGCAGCCGCACTTCCTTACAATCGGCAGACGCACCTGACTCGCTGCGAGTCTCAACCCTGCCCTCACAGGGATTAAGGAAAACCGCTCCGTTTGCCACCGCAGTCTGCGCCAGCTTGGCGTCAAGCACGCTCCGCGAAATGACTCCGCCTCCTTCCAGTTGAACCGCAACCCGAGAGCACCTACCAACGCCCCGAGCTGAAAGTTGCAAACGGGTCGGCGCTCGGTGACTCGCCAACGAAGCGATCGCTCCCAGACCCGAGCGCTGCAGTGTCTGTAAGCCGCGTTCGTTCAGACAACAGCCACAGACCTTTGTCCGAGGAAACAACCGCTTCTCGACCAGCAAAGTTCGCCAGCCGGCGCTACTCAGCAGCGATGCGAGGAGCCCCCCAGCCGGTCCCGCACCGAGGATGACTACGTCCCACAATGTGGCCTCGAGCTCGCTCATTGCGGTGTCCAGGAGATAAGCGCCCGACACGGCCACACCGGCACGAGGCGAGCATGTTCAAGCCCGGCATCGGAGGTAAGCTCCTGTAGCTCGGTGAACGAAAAGGCGTTGCGCACCGATTGTACCGCATCGTGGTGCACGACCGCTGAGCGGCAAAGCGCCCGCGGAGCAGCGAAAGCCAAGAGCTCTCCACGGCGCGAACGCAGGAGATCACTGACGAGCACTAGCCGCCGCGCCTTCTCTGCAAGTCCCTGCAGAAGCACACGAGCCTCAGGCGTTTGCAGGTGATGCAGAAAGAGCGAACAAGTAACGATATCGAAGGTGCCGTCCGGTAGTCCTGACCGAACGTCTCTTTGTTCGAAGACAAACGATGCGCCCAGATGACGCGCCGCAGAGCGCGCGACGGCACCCGCATCTCCGTTTCGATCGCAGCCGGTAATGTCCAGATGAACGCCTTCACGAGCCGCCGTTTCCCACAGCCGAAGGGGCACATCGGCACTCCCTGTTGCGACATCGAGGAGGGTCAGCTTCGAGACACGGAGCCGCGCAATCTCCCGCCAAAGGGTAGCGTCCGCCCTACTCCAGCGGTTCAAGAGCGCAAGTCCCCTTAGCGCTCGATGAAGCTCTTCCCTGGGAAGTCTGGAGTCATCCATCAGCTCGGATCGGACGTGGCGAGGCGGAGGCATAGACCCGGTAAAGCAGCTACAGTCGATGGTAAAAGCTCGACTTATAGACAGGCGACCTGCGGGCTGCCACGATCTGCGTCAGTAGCACCACAAAAAGCCTAGTTTTTCAGTGCCTTACCCCTGACATGGCAGCACCTCCTTTGATGCATCCGGACGCCCGCAACCGGCCATAACAACAAAGAGGGATTCGCTTGTTCGCCAAAGCTTCGGGCGGGAGCCGAGCAGGCACGGTTGCAAACGCACAGATCAGCAAGGGTGACATGACTCGCGGCGTCGAAAAGGTACAAGTTTCCGGTGAAGAGCTGCAGGTCGAGATTGATGCGTCCACGGAGCAGCAGTACGTCACCGTCTGCGGTATCAGAATTCGCCTCGCCCGCCCCTACGAATTGGATTTCGAGTGGATTGGCAACCGCACGGTGCTCAACCAGCTCAAGGCGTCCTGGTTCTGTAGCAAAGAGGGCGAGAAGCCGATGAACCCACGACTGGTCGGTAAGCCCGGTGTGGGAAAGACCGCTCTCGGATATGCCGCCGGGAAGAGCATCGGGTTACCCTGCTACTTCTTCCAAGGAACAGCGGACACTCGACCGAACGATCTACTGGTCACGCCTTTGGTTGTAGAGACGTCAAAGGACGAATCAAAGGTCGAGTACATCGCCAGCACGGTAATCACTGCAATGATCGTCGGGGGCGTGTGCATTCTTGACGAAGGAAACCGCATGCAGGAGAAAGCGTGGGCATCGCTTGCTCCGCTACTCGACTCTCGTCGCTACATCGAGTCGATATCAGTCGGTCTTCTGTTGAAGGCGCACCCGAACTTTCGCTTCGTCGCCACGATGAATGACGATGCTTCCTGTTTCGACCTACCGGAATACATTCAGTCGCGTCTACACCCGTATATCGGTCTTGACTTCCCCGATCGCTCCGAGGAGAGAAAAATCTTGGAGGTCAATCTTCCCTTCACGGATCCTACAGTGTTGGACTACGTGGCAGATTTTCTTGAAGTCGCGCGAAAAGAAGGTGAAGACTACACTCCGCGTGACGGTATTCATATCGGCAACTATGCGGGCAAGCTCGTCGACTTCGAAGCCCATAACGGTCGCGATTTGGATCCGGGAGACGCTGTGGTAACAGCAGTCGAACAAATCCTCGGCATCCGTCAGGCGCGGTTCATGAAACAAATCTTGTGGCGGGAACGCGCTGCATAGTGCCGTTGAGCTTTGCTACGGAAGCAGCCTTCGGATCCGAGCTACCACTACGGCAGGCGAGGCGTTCTTACTTACAAAGTCGTTCGCACCGGCTTCCAGCAGCCTAATCTCATTTGCCTCATCGTCGGAGCCGGTGAGCATCAGCACCTTGGCATGCTGCTCACCTTCCTTCTCCCGAAGCGCTTTGACGAACCCCTCGCCGGAAAGCCGAGGCATGGAAAGATCGCACACGATTAGGTCGGGCTTGAACGTGCCGACTTTCTCGAGGGCCTCGACACCGTCACCCGCCTCGGCAACATCGAAATGTGCCTTACGCAAGGTTCGAGACATCACTGCTCGCACACCTGCATCATCGTCAACCAGGAGAATCCGGTGCGTCCCTCCTCCAGCCGCCTTCCCATGGTAGGAAGCCGCCAGATCGGCAATAGAGGTCGCCTTCTCGGCAGCGTGCTCCGCAGCATCAATCGCGGATGTAAAATCATAGTCGCCCAATGCCTGCTCGACTCCCGCTACGAAAAAATCGGTGAGCTCTTCGGCGCTGGTTAGATCGACCACAGCCACCGGCGCAGACTCGATCCCCAGGGGTTCCGCGGTTGGCGCTTCTTCCGCAAACTGCAAAGCCTTGACCTCTTTGGGAACCTGCGGCGGCATTTCAGGGGCAGCTCCCGAAGTTCTCGCCCGCTGCTTGCCCAGCACGCGCTCTACTTCCTCGAACGTCGTCGCGCCTTGGCGCACCAGATCCAGCGCGGCGTCATACATCGATCGCATGCCGTTCGCCCGCGCCGCCTCTTCGATCGCCTGCTCGCTCCCTCCGCTTCGAATCACCTCTCGCACATCGCTGTCGACGACCAGTAGCGAATAGATTCCTCGTCGGCCGCGGTATCCCGTTTGACCACAGGCTCGACATCCGACCGCGGCACGAAGCGCATCGCTTTGCACTCCCGTCGAGCGCTCCAAGGCTTGTGCTTCCTCTTCCGTCAAGGGGCGAGAACACTGTCCGCACAGCACTCGCACAAGCCGCTGAGCGAGAATAGCTCCGAGTGACGGAGCGATAAGGAACGGCTCCAAGCCGAGGTCGAGTAGCCGAACAATCGCTGAAGCGGCTGTGTTGGTGTGGAGCGTCGTGAGCACCAGGTGACCGGTCTGCGCTGCCTGGAAGGAAATCTCTGCCGTTTCCAGGTCACGGACTTCACCGATAAGAATGATATCCGGATCTTGTCGAAGAATTGAGCGAAGGCCGCTCGCGAAGGTCATCCCTACCTTTTCATCGACCTGGATCTGAGTGACTCCTTCCAAACGGTATTCGATTGGGTCTTCGACGGTGATAATGTTCGTGGTGCCTTCCCGCACGTGAATGATCGAAGCATACAGCGTGGTCGACTTTCCCGAACCGGTCGGTCCGGTCACGGCAATCATTCGATCGCGGAGCGTCAGCACCTCCTTGAAGCGACTCAGCGTTTGCTCGTCCATGCCGAGCAAGTCCAGGCGGAGCTTGTTGATGCCCGCGCGCAGGATGCGAAGCACCAGCGTTTCACCGTACGGCGTCGGCACGGATGATGCGCGGATATCGGCAAATTGGCCATCGGGACCCTTGATCCGAAAACGCCCGTCCTGCGGCCGGCGGCGCTCCGTGATATCCATCCCTGCCAACAGCTTCAGCCTTGTCGCCGCATACGGCTGCAAGCGCTTCGGAATCGAGAGCTGAGAATGCATTATCCCGTCGATGCGAAAGCGAATTTCGAGGCTGTCGTTGGTCGGCTCGATATGGATGTCGCTTGCCTCCTGCAAGAGCGCATCGGCAAGAATGCGACTGACCAGACGCACAACCGGCGCAGACTCGGATCCTGCTTTCACCGAGGCGCTGTCGCTCTCGTCGACCTCACCCACCGACAATTCCAGGGAGCGCACCTCTCGATCGACATGCTCCTCCGGGTAGACCTGCTCGACGGCGGCAGCGACGTCTCGAGATCCGCTGACGCGACTGAGCGCGGCACGAATTGCACGCTCCGCCGCAAGAGCTGGACGAACCGGTGCTTCCAGCACGAACTCGAGTAGTCGAATCGTTTCCAAATCAAGCGGATCCGCAAGAGCGACTACGACCTGCTGCTGAACCTTGCGAATCGGCACGCACCGGTGTTCGAGCGCGACAGCGCTGTCGAGCTTCAGCGAAAAGGAACACTCTCGCATCGATTGCTGAACCGTCGGATCGTCTAGGTCGACCAGCTCGATACCGAGGTCATCGGAGATCCGCTTGAGCACGATATCTTCGTCAATCAGCTCTCGCTCGGCGAGCGCTGCTAGGAGCTTGCGATCTTTGGCCGCGCGCTCGGCAGCTTCGATATCGACGGCTGAAACAAGCGCTAGACGCTGAAGCAACCCCTTGAGGCCGGGCGAGGCCACACGAAATGCACCGGAACCGCTACCATCGTTCATAGTTGCCATGCTCCATGCTCAATCCTGTAGTGCTACCTGCCTGCCCTGCTTTAAGTTGTTATCGGCCCGGCTCTACCGTGCCTGCCCATGCGCAGCCGGAAGCTCTGCGACGAAGCGCTTCGTCCCTCCCGCGCCGCTTTCGAGCCGTACGCTGCCCCCATGCGCTTCCACGATCTTCTTCACCAGGTACAGTCCAAGGCCATTCCCACTCACGGCACGCGCATTGCTGCCACGATATCGCTTCGCGAATAGGTGAGGCAGATCTTCGTCCGCTACCGGCACACCGCTGTCGACCACCTGCAGAGCGACGTCGTCATTTGAAGTCAGTGCGGTGCGAACTATCACTTCGCTGCCGCTATCAGAGTACTTGAGCGCGTTGTCGAGCAGGTTTGAAACGACAGAGGGAAACACGGCGGGATCGATTAGCAGATCAGGAAGGCTCGACTCCAGCTCGACCCGCACCTTTATTCTTGCAGTCGCGAACAAAGGTCGCATTTCTTGGACTGCTTCCTCAACGAGCTCGTTAATTTGCACCGGTACAGGGTGGATGTGGAGTCCGCCGAAGGAATCGCGATCGGCCAACAGCAGAGAATTCGATTCGTGCAGCATCCGCACAAGGCTTCGTTCGATGCCGCTGAACGCTTTGGCGCGTCGGGCTGAATCTTCCGACTGAGCAACTCTAAGGAACTCACGGACGATCAAGAGATAGCGTTTGATGTCATGAGCAAACGCCCCGAGTTCACCGGACTGCTCGGGAACGCTTCTCGTCAGAAACTGAGCGGCGATTTGCGAAAGTAGTCCCGGCAGCATGATGATCAGCTCGATGAGCGTATCCTTCAGCGAGGGAAAGGCGTCAAAGAACAGGGCGATGTAGCCTTGGAACGCCGGGTCGCCTCTGAAGGTCACCGCTTGTCGGCTGGAACAAGGGACAAGTAGCGTATACTCTCGCGGCGTATGAAAGATGGTATTCCCGTACACGTCCTCGACCTTGAGCGGGGTGTAGGGCCAGCTGAACGCGCTGTATGAAACGCAGGCGAGTCGGCTCGAAAGATCTTCAATCAAGTGTCGGTGCAACCCACTGCGAATCCATTGGCCGAATACGGCGTCGAGTGTCGGCGCAGTGAAGGGCGAGCCGCCGGCATCAAAGCCCGCGACTACCTCGCGTGGAGTCTCAGCGTCTTCCGATTCGATTTCGCATACGAGAAACACCTCTTTCGCACCGAGCAGGTTGCGAATCGCAGTGGCCAGCGACGGCAGCGCCTCGTCCACAGATTGCGCTCCCGTCGAACCTCGGAACGCGGCTGCAAGGTCCTGCGGAAGATTTTGGGGAAGTTGAAACATTACCCTTTCGCCGCGCCGGCAGCCGAGCGCATCAAGTGACTTGTCGCCCGCAAGCTGCGTGACGCAGGAGACAAACGGCTAAACACTACTCCTCGGCGGATGCGGAAAGCTCCTTCTGCACCCTGCCACGACCTGGAAAAGGCTACGGAGAGACTTTTTCAGCGATGTACTGGAGTCACACGTTTAGATAACAACAATCGGCAGGTAGTAGCAGAAATGTTGAATGTTTCTGCGGGCAAACAGAGAAAGGAATTCGGCCCAGATCACGCCCCTCGACTGCGGTTTATGGGGCCGGTCGCGGCCGGCGCTCGCTCGACGATACAAATCGTCAACGCGCTGCTGCCGGCCACGAACAGCGGTCAGTGGATCAACTACCGACCGGAGATGCAATAAGCGACGAAAGCTTCCTCCTTTAACGGCGACGGAAGCGAGAGAATCGAATCCAACTGCTTATTGGGTGTCCCGTACGTGCCTTTCCGCCGGGCCTCGTTCAGCAGGGTCATGTAGTAATTCTCCAAGTAGTCCCGGTAATGAAATTCTCTGTCTGGCGCAGTAGCACATGCGGTTTTCATAAAATTCCCTCAAAAATGACCGTGGCAGCCATTCCTTCCAATCGCTTGATTGCCACGGTTTCCCCTTCATCCAACGAACGAAACCGAAACTAGCATCGGCTTCCCCCTAACGCCGTGAGCGCGGTCATGTGGAAAACTTGAGAAATGACATGATTTCGATCATGCGGAGGGGAATTTTCTCGGATCAGCCGCGGGAGTTTCTGCTTCATGACAGGCATCAGCGCCTCCTTTTCGGGACACCCGTAATCTCCCTGACGTGGGCGAGGCCTTCCGACGGCGATTATCCCACGCAAAAGGAGGAATTATGCACGGGTTGAACAAACGAAAAGGCGTGGTGCTTGCTGCGACCGCAGCACTCTGCGGACTGGGTGCTTGCAGCGACGGACGTCTGAAAGAGCCGGAAGATTGGAACAAGACGGAGCGCGGGGCTGTTGTGGGTGGTGCCGGTGGCGCGGGACTGGGAGCCCTGGTCGGATCCCAGTCAGGCAATACCGGGGCTGGTGCAGTCGTTGGCGGTGCCGCGGGCGCTGCTGCCGGAGGTCTACTGGGACACGAGCTTGATAAGGACGACGACTAAGGGCGCTTGCGGGCGCGAGCGGCGCATTGCGCCCGGTGAAAGGAGCATTGTATGCTTGCGCCTCATTCAAATAGAGACGGCGCGATAGTCTCGGCCTTTCGGCTCGAGGCAACGTGTAGCTGCTCCAAACGCAAGGCATGCTCTGGCTCAACTGATGTATTGAGGCAGTTGAAGGCAAAGGCATTGGAGCCCACATCTGCAAAAAGGATAAGATTTATGAAACGGAACATTACAACCATTTTCGCCCTACTGTTCTTCGTCGGTTTCGGGTTTGTCGGCTGTCAGGAAAAAGGTCCTGCTGAACGAGCAGGTGAGAACCTGGACGAAATGGTCGAAGACACCCAGGATGCAGTCGAGGATGCCGGTGCTGATGCTCAAGAAGCAATGGAAGATGCCGAAGCATCGGCCGAAGACGCTGCGGAAGAAGCAGGGGAAGCTGTCGAAGAAGCGGGCGACGACATGCACGACGCAACTCACTAGAAGTTGCCCCGCACTACGTAGAGCCGGGTGCCAACTTCTATTTGGGACGCGCTCTAATAGTTCGATGTTCTAAAACGTCCGGCACATTTGTGCCGGACGTTTTCAGTTTACTGCGCTCAACACGACCGTAGGCAAGTGTGAGCACATCTCCCTAATCACTCTTCCTCCGACGGCGTAAAGATCCTTTCGCAACCGCAGTAATTGCATTTCAGCGTATATTCCGGCGGTCCCAGGCGGAGGATCTGGCCTTCAGCAGCAGCTCGGGCGAGCTGCTGCTCCCGATCTTCGAAAAACTTTCGATAGGCGGCAAGAGCGACACTTCTTCCGTACGGCTGACCACAACTCGCACAACGCTGTGAGGCCATGGTTGCGAGGAGGCGTCGTCGATTGATGAGGGTCACCACGCCGAGCAGCACGACGAAGAGCATCACCAAGGATGTTCCAACGACGACAAGGTTCACTCGCGGGCCTCATTCTACCGTTCATACTGCCGACGGGCGCAACTGTGTCGGTCGTCGGTTCCCGCCTGTGCATGGAACGGACAGATCGACGACCTACAGCAGACCGGGCATAGACTCTTGGTATCACTCAGAAGTTTACCTCACAGAGCCGCTCGCTGCTTCTATTTAATTGAACACAAAAATATGAGAGAATGCGTCCTGCCCTGCTCTTTGATTCCCCTCCCCGCAATTGCAGACAGTGTCTACTACACGCCTTGGCTCTCACTCGAGAGGCAAGGCGGTCGTATCCATTAAAACGTCCACAGAAAGGTTTGACATGTCGAACATGCAAGAGCAGTTGTACGAAGCGGTTAGGGACAGACTTTCGCCATTCGCGCAGTTCCAGGTCGAAAGCAAAGGAGGAAGCGCACTCGACTTGATTTGTACGAATCAAAGGGTTGCGCCCCTCGCGCTTCACGTGGCACAGGAAGTACCCCTTTCGATCCACTTCAAGGCACACCCAAGACTAATCATACATACGAATACGATTATCTTGAGCCGCTCATGCGGCTTCGGTCCGCTCGTGAGCGCAATTGCTTACTCGGAGCAGAATTCCAACAAGCTAGAAGAGATGCTCACCGCCCTACGACGTGTGATGTCGCTGACGCCGATGAAATGGCTAAACGTTGTCGGCATCAGCTACAAAGCCACACGTTTGGTGTCGAGCAATCAGGTTTCCTCGTCGGTTCTTAGTCGGGAGGAGCAAACGACTTTCCCAACCCAAGGCTTGGACGAATACCTGGCGATGCTTAATTCTGCCATGGACCCACGAGCAAAAGGCTACGCTAAGTTTTTAGGGCAACGGATCGCGACATGGAGCAAGCGAATTCGTGCCGATGGATCTCCCGAATTCTTCGGGCTCACTCCATTTTTCGATTTGCTTTCAGCGTCCCGAACGTTCATCGACGCGCCTCGCGTGTGCCGCGGTTACATCATCGACAACCCCTATCCGGAATGATTCGGGCTCGAGGATCAGAAGGTATACTGCCGGACGTTGGATACGACCGGCTTTTCCTTTGCTCTACCGAGCAATCCGGGAAAGCTGAAATTTCGAGCGCAGTTGGCTGAGGCTTTTCGTGGTCGCTTGCCTGAACGCCAAATCGCCACAAGCACGCTCAAATGAGATCGAACAACCTTCGGACTCCGCCACAAGACAAGCTGCTACGAAGCGCCTGCTCTAAGACTTAGTAGTTCGCTTGCCTCGAATGAATCAAAGTGTCCGCTCAGCATCCGCCAGACATCCCTGACTGAAACGAGACAGTAGCCCCGTGCGTAGAGACGATCGAAGGCCGCAGAATCCGGCCAGCGGTAATATGCTCCCGCGTCCGGATCCTGCGCTTTAGCTGCTAGGTTCCCTTGGGCGAACTGCTGCAAGCACTGAGGAAGCAGCTTTGAGGCACTTAGACAGGTCAGGTAATAATTCAGTTGTACCGACATACCCGGCAAAGCCGGAAATCGCGACTGGGCCAAGACACCACCGGCATCAATCCTCTCATCTTCGATCAAGTGGAGCGTTGCCCCGCACTCTCCAAAGCCCTCGCTCAACTCCCAAAAATACGGCTGGATCCCCCGAAACTCCGGGAATAAGCCCCGGATGGATGTTTACCACGCCCAGCCGAGCGCTCTTGATGATTATCCGAGGAATGATTTGATGAACTAAGGTGACGATGACGTCCGGTGACTGAGCACTGATAAACTCGAGGGTGGCGGAGTCCGAAACATGCTCGGTCACGTGAAAAGGAAGCCTATGACGAGCAGCAATCCGACTCAATCGACGAAAGATGGCGCCTCGTGAAAGAATCTTGGGAACGACGGTGATCATCAGTACAATTAGCAGCTCTACAAACTTCCCCGCAACAAAACGCTTTGGCAGCTTTGGAAGCACTGCAGAAGCCGTACGGACACGGTCTTTCCCTTTCAGTACCAGCTTCACCTTGATCAGGCTGACTTGATCCATCGGACGAGCGGCGATGTAATGGCCGACGACGCTATTATGAAGACTGTACTCGTTGAGAATAAAGCAAACGTTCATGTGAACCCGGTGGACCGTGGGTCAAGTAGCGCCCTGCAGCAGGAATCCCCTCAAGCGAGATGCACCGCGCGATGAGCCTGGACTCACCCGCGAAGCGCGGT
>JAGRAW010000101.1 GCA_020434415.1 Bdellovibrionales bacterium | reverse complement strand
GTACGGCCACTACTCGCCTTGGTGGGCATCGAAAGGCTGCACCTGCCTGAACCCAAAACATCTAAAAACACTAGGCTTTCAGCCAAGGAAAACGCTTTAGTTTGCTCTCTCGCCGGTCGATTTGTTCTCTAGCGCCGCTCGTCGGCCAACCGTTGACTTCGCTTCACGAAGCTTCCCACCAACGACGCGCGGATAGGAGGTTTGCATGTCGAAGAGTCTCGCTCATGACCGAGGACAGTTCTCTGTCCTGGTCGTGTGCGCCAAAGGAAGTACCAGCAGCCAGCTCCGACAGGCCCTGAAGGCACTCGGCTTCAGCCAGATTAGTGCTGCCGCAACTCATGTCGCTGCACTCGAGCGTGCCAAGACTCGGCCCTTCTCTCACGTGGTGTTTGAAGCCAAGGCGACGGACATGCCGGCCTTGGAATTCGTCGAGCAGCTAATCGATTATGAGAACGACGCGATCATGATCGCTATTTCGGAAGAGCCGAGAATTGATGACGTATTCGGACTGCTGCGCGCCGGTGCTCGGGGATTCCTGGTGCCGCCGTTCACCACTGAAATGCTTGAAAGTGTGATGACACAGGCAACCGAAGGGCCTGCGTTAAGCGAGGCAGTGTTAAATGCACCGGACAGAAATGGTGCATTTACAGCCGTCATTCTCAACAACCTCTACCGCCTAAGCGTCGCCATGCGCCAGTCGCGAGAGTTCGAGAGCGCCGCAAGAGATGTCAAAAACTACAACTTTCAACTCCGAGAATCGATGGAGCTCGCACAACTCTTCTGCCAAGGTGGAGAGGCTGACCTTCGCGAGAAGATTATGGAAGGGTGCATCAATCGAGCGAAGGATGCAGCAACTCGCTTGGGCCGCCTGCGAAAGCGGCTGAAAAAGGACCGTGGTGTGGAGACGGAGGAGCAAGAGGATGAGGATGCTTCAGACGCCGCCCCCTCGACCGTCAGACCGTAGCAGTATAGCTCACTGCAGGCCGCTCTGACTTCTCGCCCCACGGCTTATCAACTTTCGATACTTCAATGTGCGGGGCAATGCTCGAGACACTTCCCACCCGGCGCCTCCTGATCTGTGTCGCTCCGCTGCTGCTTCACCCTGCTTTGGGATTGGCTCAGACTGACGGCCCTGCCTTCGGACTGTGGAACGGCTTTCTCCGACAGACAAACGTCCTAGAATGCAGCACCACCAGTGACGATGATGTCGAGCTACGAGTGACCTTGCACGATCAGCGAAATCAGCAAATCGGCACGGGAGATGTCACCGTCGGCGCGCTCGGCACCCGCCACTTGATCCTGAACGAACTTGCCGACCTTACGGATGCCTATGGAAGCTTTCGGGTCGGTAGTCGCGATGGGGGAGCACTTCCCGACGGCACTCAGTGTTTCCTGGCGATATACCGCTTCGCCTCGGCGGGCAGCGGCGAGCTTGACTACGCGTTGACCCTTCCCTTGAACAGGATACTGCAAGGTGAGTCAGCAGGAATGTATCGGACCGCATTGCCCGAACAGGAAGGAGCGCTCACAGCTTGGTTGACCATCTTCAATCCCGGCACAACCTCTTTCGGCAGCGTGCTCGAGATACGCTCGCATCGCGGAGTGAAAACCAGCCGAACGGCACTGCCCCCTATCGAACCCGGCGGGCGAGTCGATCTACCGATCACCCACGACAACTCGTCGGACTCACCCGCGGGATTGTATCGAATACTCCCGACTCGCTCGGAACAGAACTACATCGCCATGCTGACGCAGTATGGCCCGGGGCAGCCGAGTCCGTCGTTCGCGCAAGTGCTCCACCCCGCCTCCGGAAGTTGCTCCAGACAAACAATCTTCCTCTCGACTATGGGGCCGGCTGAAAACTTTGTGGAGGTGGCTAATCTGGGACAGTCGGACGAGACGGTACGCCTGACGGTGTACGACGCGGTAGGCAACACCCTACGTACCATTGAACGAGGCCTTCCCCCTTTTGCGCAGACTACCGTTTCTGTCAGTGCTCTCTTGGGGAGTGAGTCGACCGGTAGCGCAAGGCTGACGTGCGAGTCTCCCTCCGCCCGAGTGCTACTGCAAGCCACAGCGTTCGGCTATCATGATGGAGATATTGACTGGGCCTATACCACCCAATCTGCCGTCGCACCCTCGAGTGCGGAAGGCTCGCTACTCTTCGGCATGAACACGTTCCTTGGAGCTTCCAACTGGCTTCGATATCTGAATCGAACAACCTCGAGTGTCGCGGCGACGCTCAACGTAGCCGATGCGAACGCCGGAGAAGTCAGCGACTTGACGTTGAGTCTCCCCGTTCGCGCAACGCATGACATTCCTCTGCACGAGTTTTTGGGTATCGATGCTATCGGAAGTGCCTTGCTTCGGGGCGTTTCTGACGGCGCCGACATTACTGCCGAGCTCCTCCGCGTGTACTACCGGACAGATGGCACGCTCGCCGCCATTCTGCCGATCGCTGCACAACTTGCGACTGACGCTGGACCCGAAGTCACGCTTGAACCTTTTCTAAGCGGTCTGAGCGCGCCGGTCTACATGACCCATGCCGGTGACGGCAGCGGCCGTCTGTTTATCGTCGAGCGCTCGGGGCGAGTTCGCGTCTATAAAGGAGGACTGCTGCTCGATGACCCGTTCATTGACTTGCGAGGCAGTGTCGGGCTCGAAGGCGAACAGGGACTTCACTCGATCGCCTTTCATCCGAACTTTGATGAGAATCGACGGGTGTTTCTCCACTACAACGATACTGCTGGAGATACGGTTCTTGTGGAATACCTGGCAGACGCTCTCCAGCCTGACGTCATCGACTCAGGCAGTAGAAGAGTCATCCTGTCGGTCGATCAGCCGCATTTCTTTCATAACGGCGGGCAACTTGCCTTTGGACCGGACGGGTATCTTTACATCGGCTTGGGCGACGGCGGCTTCGCTGACGATCCGCTCGGCAATGGTCAGAATCTCGGGACACTGCTTGGCAGCATTCTGCGCATTGATGTCGACGGCGCTCAACCGTATGTCATTCCCGATACCAACCCTTTCCGAACTACCACAGGCGCTGCCGGGGAGATCTTCGCCTACGGATTCCGCAACCCGTGGCGATTTTCCTTCGACCGCCTCGATGGCCGCTTGTTCGTCGGCGACGTCGGACAGAATCGGCTTGAGGAGATAAGCCTGGTCGATATCGGCAAGAACTACGGCTGGGGAACGATGGAAGGCTCACTCTGCCACGCCCCGCTTGCCGGGTGCGATACCACCGGCCTGGAGCTCCCGATTGCCGAATACACTCATCAGGAAGGAAATGCGGTGGTCGGCGGCTACGTCTATCGCGGAGAACAGTTCCCGACCTTACAAGGCCTCTACTTCTTCGGTGACTATTCGAGCGGACGCATTTGGGCGCTTCGCGAGTTGAATGGCGGCTCGTGGAGACGAACGGAAGCTTTTCGAGCGAATGGCAGCTTGTTTATCGCGAGCTTCGCCGAGGATGAGTCGGGCGAGCTCTATGTTGTCGATATTCTGGGCAAGATTTGGCGTGTGGTGAGTGGTGAGCAGTAAAATTGGCTATGGGAGTCTTCGGAGCTCGCCTCGTGCTTCGTGCCCCCACTCGACAATTGCATGGCAATTCTCCCGGCGCGACACAGCAAGTCAACAAGGACGTCTTTGCTGGACGGGTACGCTGCAGCGATCTGACTTAGTAACCGCGTAGACGCGACGCCTACCAGGCCAAAGGTGACGAAATTTGTCTGGTACTGAAATGCGGTACCCACTACGTACCGGATTCACCCAGAAGGCGGATTTTCACCTTTGAGTCTTTTCGGCGCCTTAGCTGAAATCCTACGGAATCGAAACGTTGGCGCGAGACTTGCTTAGTCGTCCGAGGCCTCAAGAGGTTGTGCTGTGGTGCTGTGCGAAAAGGTCTTACATTCCGCCGCGCCACTGCAGGTCGCGGCTTAGCCATTGGGTTTTACGCCATGAGTCGACCCCTCCTCTCGCTCCTCCTACTCCTTGCTCTTTCGATCACGACAGCGACATCCGCATTCGCTCAAACTACCTTCTACCCTGCTCGGGGTGTCTGGAACGGCTTTCTTGGACAGACGAATATTCTCGAGTGCGACAATAACAACAATCGCCAAGTTGATTTCACCCTGAGCTTGGCAACCGTTGCCGGGGTCGAAGTGGTGTCCGTCAACGACTCGGTACCAGCATTCGGATCGCGGCATATCATCCTGAATGACTTGACCGATATTGGCGACAACATCGGGTTGTACACGATCACGTTGCCGACGGCTCAGATGAGTCGAGGCGATAAATTGAACTGTCGGACCGTCTTCTATCGCCCCGCGGCGCCGGGTTCAGCAAAGCAGTTCGACTATGCCTACGCCTTGTCAGTGCAGAATGCTCAGTCCGGAAAGTTGTCCGGCGTCTACAACTCGATCGATCCGTCGGGCGGTTCCAATGTCAGTAACAACTGGCTGTCCGTAATCAATCTCGACCCATCTCCATTCAGTGCAACCGTCAACGTCTATGACGCCGGTGGCAACTTGAGCCAGGAGGTCGCCGTGGCGCAACTCGCTCCCGGAGGACGCTTCGATATTCCCCTCGGACATCCTGTCGGTCAAGTTACGGGCCTCTACACCATTGAGCCGGACAATAGTGCGCAGCTCTATGACGCCGTGCTCGTTCGCTATAACCTCACCCCCGAAGGTGCCTATAACTTTGCATTTCCGCTTCGCGGCACGGGCGGCTCCTGCACAGGACAACCGGTGCTTGCCTCCAGTATGGGCAACGGCCTCACCAAGAACTGGCTCGAGATCGCGAATGCCAACGACATCGATATCACGGTGACTGTTGAAGTACGTGACGGCGCTGGAACGCTGGTTCACCAGGAACGTCCGGTCGTTCCACGCCGAGGCCAGTACCACGTTTATTTAAGCAACAAGATCGATCCGGCAGGTATCGGCAACGTCGGCTCTGCGCGAGTGTTATGCGACGACCCCACGGATAAATTGATTATCCAGAGCACGTTCTACGGTGCGATCCCCGGCAGCTTCCCCGTCGAGTGGGCTTACTCCACCCAGGAGCTGGGACGGTCGCCGGTACACGCGAATGCGACCATTAGCGCTCCCGTGAACACCTTCGTCGGCATGGCGAACTGGTTCAAGTTTGCCGACGCGAGTCTGGAACCTAGCACGCTCGAGTTCTCGCTTTTTGATCAAGCCGGCACTGCCGTCGCGGCTGGAGACCTGCTGCTGGCGTCGGGCGGCACTGCTGACCTGGGGCTTCATACCCTGCTGGGTGCGGACCAGGTCGGTTCGGCTACCGTCTCGACCTCTGCGGAGAACGCCAGCTACAGCGGTGAAATGCTGCGAGTGCTGTCAAGAACCGACGGCCAGATTGGCAATATCATCTCGATCCCTGGGATTGTCGCTCAGAACGGTCTGACCGACGGCTCATTTCGCGGAGACGCACAGTCGCTCGCTCGCTACCGTGACCGTATCACCCCTGCCGAGGCACAGCGACTGCTCACTATCACCTCATTTGGCGGCAATGCGAGCGACATCGACCAAATAGTAGAAGAAGGTCTGTATGCGGCCGTTGCTCGATTGACCACGTTCCGCAACGAGGGAAATGCGCTGCGCAGTGAAGCAGAAGACTGGCTCGACGGCAGCTTTGGAGAAGAACCGGATGCCGACCAGAACGACTTCTACACGCACTCCGGAATCCAGCGCTGGTGGCTGACGTACATCTTGAAGTCACCCAACCCATTGAAGGAAAAGCTGGCGCTGTTCTGGCACGATCGCTTCGCTTCCTCTTGTCGAATCCTCACCAGCAACAACCGCGAGATGGCCAAGTGCCGCGAGCACATGGAGCGCTTCCGCACTCACGCGCTCGGCAGCTATCGGGAGTTGCTGAACGAAATGACCACCGATTACCTGATGCTTGAATGGCTAAACGGTAACCAAAACGTAGCGGCACGCGAGGTGAATGGAGTAATCATTCCCCCCGACGAAAACTATGCTCGGGAAATTATGGAACTGTTCTCGCTCGGGGAGAAGCAGTCCTATGGCGGCAATCTTCGCTACCCGCTTTACACCGAAACAGAAGATATCAAGGAGATGGCGCGAATCCTGACCGGCTACACGACTTCGTTCGTAAACGACCAGTTCGGACAAGAATACGTCGTGCTATTCAACCAGACCAGACACGACGGTGGGATCAAGACGCTGTGGGCCGGCACTCCCTACGAAGTCAGCGGTCGATTCGAACCCACGGACGCAGCCGATCTGATTCTGACCCATCGCGGCCGAGACGCCGCTCGCTACATCACCGGGTCGCTGTTCACGGCATTCTGCCATGACCATCCCAGCGAGGCTTTGAAGGCGCAGATGAGCGACATACTCATATCGTCCGATTGGAACGTCCGCCCTCTGGTTCGCCGGATCCTCCAGTCCGAAGCTTGCTTTTCGGCCGATTCACACAAGAACAAGATGATGGACCCGATGACGTTCACCATCGGATTCCTCAAACGAACGGGAATCCCGATGCGTATCGACAGACTTGCCGGTCAACTGGGCGTGATGGGCTATCAGGTTACCGATCCAATCGACGTGTTTGGCTGGCCGCTTGGCTACCGGGAGAATCAGAGCAAGGAAACTTCCTTCTGGAACGGCTTCCCGGTCGAGTATGCTAACTTCGTCACTGAGGCGCTGAATCGACACGAGCAAGACTTCCGCGATCCGGAGACGAACCTGCCGCTCTACGACTACTGCAGCCTAAATCCGAACGACCGCGCTCGTTCGGATGAAGTGGTAGATCACTTGGCAGGAATCCTTGGTGTGACATTCACCGCTGCCGAGCGAACGCAGTATATCCGCTATCTCGACAACCGCATCACCGGCTTCGATGATGACGGCGTCCCCATCGAACAGCCTCAACTCTACGATCCGCGCGTGACCACGCTCTGTCGTAGCAAGCTTGGCGGCCTCCTGTGGGTAAGCGCAATCAATCCGAATGCGCTGATCTACTAACCTACAACCACCTACTAGAGCAATTAGGAGACGACTTACATGAAAGCATTCACGAGAAGAGAATTCTTGAAGGGAACCTTGACTGTCGGAGGTGCTGCGTGCTGCTCCGCTGCATTTGGCTCTCTCGGCTCTCGCATCGCTTATGCGCAGTCAATGGGCGGTAACGGTAAGATTTTTGTCGTCATCCACCTCGATGGTGGTAACGACTGGCATCAGAGCTTCGACGTCGCCCATACAACCAGTGCGCGTGCCGCCTACGAGCAGGTGCACCCGGTCTCGCAGATCAACCCGAATTTGATACTTCCGACCGCCAATGGGTATGGCTTCCATCCCTCCCTCGCCGGACTGCATCAGATTTATCAAGCAGGAGACGTTCGAGTGATGCGTCGCGTCGGAACGCTCTCGCCCAGTCGCTCCCACGATCAGGAGCAGCTGAAGTTCGAAAACGGCGATTTCTCATCCAACGGCCTCGGATGGATGGGACGGGTAATGGATGGCGTCGCCCGCCAAGGCGGCAATGTCTCGCGCTTTATGACTATGGCTATCGGTCAGGGTAACCCGATCGATATTCAGGGCGCTTCCGTCCGCGGACTCGGTCTTCGTGATCTTACCGCATACGGCCTGAACTCCCAAAGCGGTGTGGGTTCGGATCAAGCGTATCGCCAGTATATCGCTCAGCAGGTAACGAACGCCGTACAGCCGACGACACCAATCACCGCATCGGTAAAAGACGGCCAGCGTGCGATGTATCAGTCGATCGAAACCCTCCAGGATGCCGCGGGTTCGTTCACCGGTCGTGGGCTCAGTGCCAACCCGACGCTGGGCGCGCAGTATCCGACGCAATCGCCGGGCCCACAACTACGACAGATTGCAATGCTGATTCAAGCGGGCCTCGGCACGCAGCTCGCACTTTGCGGCATGGGCGGCTTTGACCTCCACTCGGCGATCGGCAACGAGAACGGGTCCGAAGCAAACCTTATGCGAAACCTGGATCGCGCGCTGATAGCGTTTCGCAATGACATGGTCGCCATGGGCAAATGGAATGACGTGGTCATCGCCATCGACTCGGAATTCGGTCGCACCATTCAAGAGAACGGAAGCGCCGGTGTCGATCATGGGGAATCCATCGCGCTCGTCATGCTGGGCGGCGCAATCAGCGGCGGCGTCAGCGGCTCTCCGGTGACCGGCGACGAGTTTTTCCGCAACAACCGACGACCCAACTGGATTCGCGTCGAGCACCACTACGCAAACGCGTACGAAGAGGTGCTCGCCTGGGCAGGACTGCCGAGCAACGTCTTCGCTTCGCATCCGTCCCATAACTTCAACCTCCTCTAGGAGATGCCTCGAGCGGCTGCACGGCCGCTCCCCCTGTTGTTCAGGCGGTGCAAAAAGGATTTGATGAAAGGTTGGCTACTATTGGTAGGGCAGCTTTGCTTCGCTGCCGTCGCATGCCTCATGACAGCGACCTCGGCTCGAGCTGAGACGCATATTGTGCGGCTCTACGATTTCTACTACGAGCCGCAGCACTTGGAAGTAACCCAAGGCGATACTGTTCGCTTCGTCTGGGCTGATGCATTTCACGACGCCGTCGCCGGCGCCCCACCCGGGCTGGAGCAGCTGTCCTACCAGTTCGCGTTTCAGACGCCGATTGACGACGGCCTCCCGTTCTCGCGAGACGTGGTCTTCACTCGCGACCTTCTGATCAACTTTCCCGCTCCCAACAACCGGTATGACTACTACTGCACGCCACACTTCGTCAGTGGTATGGTCGGTTCCATTACGGTGGAACGTACCGAGCAGGCATTCGTCGCCAGACCCGAAGGACTCCAGGTTCTCCCCGCGCTCGACACGGCAGCGACAGCCAATTGCTCCGGCACACTGAATGGAGACGAAAGTGAGCTTTCGATCTCGTGCTCACACACTGCCTCAGGCGTAACGAAAGCCGAAATTCGCCAAGGCTTCCCTGGAGAAAACGGCACAACGATCTGTTCCCTGACCACCGGCGCGACCGTTACCGGCACTTGCACACTCACCCAGACCCAAGCAAATGACCTCTGGGACGGCAGATACTATCTTCTGATAACCACGACAGCACACCCGGAAGGGGAGCTTCGTGGTCAGCTACTACGAGCGGCAACGGAGCGCACCATCAGTGGGCGAGTCGTGCGCTTCGGCGGCGAGCCGCTAGCCGGAGTTACCGTCTACGCCGGTGACCAGAGCGCGCTGACTGATGATGATGGAGTCTACTCGATTACCGGAGTGTCGAGCGGCATCTACTACCTTGAAGCGATGAAATCGGGGTACGCGATTCGACCCGATGAGGGCGTCAGCCCGGCTATGGTCAATGCCAACAACCCGACCAATCGAAACTTCACGGCGGTTCCCGGAAGAATCGAATGTGAAACGGATTCAGACGGCGATGGGGTATGCGACGAGCAGGAGACCATCGACGGGAGCGACCCTACCGACCGCGGTAGTTATCGGGTATACCTCGAGCGTCCGATCCGAGTGCTCTGGAACGGGTTTATCGGCATCCTCAACATTGCCGCGCTGCTGAACCGTAGCGAACAGGCGGTGCCGGTCACGTTACGGCTACATGATATTACCGGCGCCATCGTCCACGAAGAACAACGAACCCTGGCTGCGCGTGGGGAAACCGACATCATCATCAACGACCTCCCGGGTTTTCAGGCCGAGTCCTTCGGCTTGCTCACGATTGACGTCGCGGATGAACATCAAGACGCCATCGACGGACAAATTTTCTATTATCGAAATGGTCAGACAGGGGACTATGAATTCACGTTCGGTGTGCCGTTTATGCCGCCGACTCGAGGCACATCTGCAGTAGGTTTCAATACTTTCAATCCAAGTCGCAATCCGACGGAGAGCCAGGATCTCGTTGCTCAGTGGCTCGCGCTAGTCAACCTCGATGCAACCACCACTCGTTCCTTCACCGTCCGCCGTGTCGATCAGGCCGGAAGCGTGCTGGGTGAGCAGACGGTCGCCGTTTCGCCGCTAGGCCGAGTTGACCTCGAGGCCGGGCATGTATTCCCCGGTCCGGACCGCGTCGGCGCCCACTTTATCGTTCCCGAAAGTGACGACGTCCCGTATCTTGCACAGCTCTACCGCTACGGAGGGAATGCGCCGGCGGGATTCTCCCCGACGCAGTATCGGTTTGCGTTCCCGCTCCTGGCGAAGGCGGGTAGCGGACAGCCCCAGTTCGCACCGATCTCCCGTGGAGGAGGCGCGGAGAATTGGGTGGAGGTACTGAACACCCTCGACGAACCGATTACGGCATCGGTCGCCGTGTACGATACCGCGGGCACCCTGCTCTCCGAACAGTCTGTCCCGTTGGAAGCGCGCGCACAGCAGCATATCAACGCCGGACAATTTCTACCCGAAGGCGGATCCGGATACGTCCGTGCTTCCGGTTCGAAGTCCGGCTCCCTGGTCGGTCAAAGCATGTTCTACTTTCGCGACGTCACTTCGGGCAGCGTCACTGCCATGTATGGTTCACCGCTTCGCGAGCAGCACGGCAGCGAAGTCTATGGCTCGTACAACCTCTTCCTGGGTATGTCGAACTGGCTAAAGATAAACAACACCAGCGACAGCACCATCGTTGCCACTGTTTCAGTGTATCCACCAACCGGAAGTCCCAACGTCCGAATGGTAGAACTGGCACCGCGCGCAGGCGTAGATCTAGGCTTACATGAGTCTCAATTCGGCACGGCACCCGATAGCTTCGGTCTCGTGCAAGTCGAAACCAACGGAAGCGCCCTTACGGAGGTGCTCCGCTTACGAATGACCACGAGCGGCGCCGTCGACTTCGCTGCTCCAACCCCAATGCGTTAGCACCATGACGACACGAACCGCCACAAGACTACTGCTCGCCCAAACCATGCTAAACCGCCAAACACGTCTCCGGCAAGCCCCCCCCCAACCGCGCAACCACGCATGCCAAAACTGCGGCAAGTGCAAACAACCCGCAGCCTCAAGCTGTCGCATCGACCGCACCACTCACCACGCCGATCGATAGCGGATTCGCTCCAAGCGGGACACCCAATATCTCCCGCATCCACAAACCGCACGCAGCTGACCCTGCTCTGACGCCATTTAGGACGCCGCTTGCTTTCGATTTTTTGTGCTTTCCGGCGTTTTCTGGGGATTTTCGGGGACATCCAATGTTTTTTGGAATTGTTTTTTGGAGGAATTGTTTTTTTTTTGACACCCGATACTTCGCACGTTAGACGTGGCGAGAGCACAGCGCGCTTTTCGGAGCAACCAATTTCGATTTTCATTCAGTCTAGC
>JAGRAW010000100.1 GCA_020434415.1 Bdellovibrionales bacterium | reverse complement strand
ATTCACAGGCTCCGCCCCGATGGGCGTTGACACGACCGCTTGGTAGCTGCGATCTGAACGTTCTTTCTCTTCCTGCAGCGCACCACTGTGAGTCTGTCCGCCTGCCTTCGCCCATTTGAGAATTCGTCCCAGCTCGCCGCCGTCCAACCACACACCACATTCCTTACAAGTGTCGACGACCACTCCCGACCGCGCTCCGTAGTTCTTCCGATTCATGTGTTTGGCGCAGACGGGACACTGCACATACGCCATGGGCGGCGCGTCGGTATGTGTCTCTTCCTGAATGAGGCGCTGTAGCTCCCCGTAGTCTGTATCAAGGATGTTGTCTACCGAGTGTTGAATAAGCTGTTCCAATTCGCCGCGATCGAAGAATGTGCCGTGGCACTGGATGCAACGTTCGACAATGAAAGAGCCGGCTAGTCGCAGGTCGACAACGTGGAGCACGTCACTACACCGCGGACAGTTCATCGTGCTCTGCTTGATCGCCTGGGGATCGCTGGGTAATCCGCGTAAGTCGGTGTCGTTCAACCGCCCGCAGTACCGGCAAATCCGCGAGCGAGGTGATAGCGGCGCTCCGCAACTGCTGCAGCCCATGTCAGTGTCTCTCCGTATCTACCGCGCTCTTGGCAATGTCGACCATGAAGTGAACTCTTCTAAGGTATCGGGTGGTTCGGCTGTCTGCCTTTAGTCTTCAGAACGCAAAAATAGACAGACAAAACAGGATGTTAGCGAAGACGGCGGGTATTCAGCGCGATACTTACGGTTCGCGCATCAACCAGGACATGCTATGACCCTCCCGGAAGCTGCGCGGAACAAGGGAAGTTGGGTGAGAATCCCACGCTGCCCCGCAACTGTGTGCGCGACGAAAGCTGCGAGATGCCACTGGTCCACTTAGGACTGGGAAGGCGTAGCGAGTAGGACGACCGCAAGTCAGGAGACCTGAGCCGCGCTTCATTTATAAATTCGACCCTCCGAGGGGAGGGAAGGAGGCCCTATGCAAAGAAAGCGCCTGCTCGCGCCGGCGAGTATGTTCGCCCTGCTCTGTAGTCCGTTTGTTCAACTGCCTGTCGTGTCTGCTGACGAACCTGTGCTCCAGGAGCAGCGATCGCTCGGTAGCCGCGGAGTGGTTGTGACAGCAACCCGCACAAGCGAATCCCAAGCAACAATCGGCAGCAGCGTCAGTGTTATCACGAGAGACGAGATCGAAGCGAAGCATGCCGATTCAGTGCTGGAGCTGCTTCGCAGCCGGCCGGGCGTCACCGTCGTGCAGAGCGGAGGGCCCGGTCGTATTGCGAGCGTGCTGCTGCGAGGAGCAGAATCGGATCACACGTTGGTGCTAATTGACGGCGTACGAGTGAATGACAACACCAGCGGGCAATTCGATTTCGGTACTCTGACTACCGACAATATCGAGCGAATCGAAATCGTCCGCGGTAGTCAAAGCGTACTCTACGGTTCTGAGGCATTAGGCGGAGTGATTAACATAATCACCAGAACCGGCACCTCTGAGCCCCGGGCGACAGGAGCTGCCGAAGGGGGGAGTTTCGGGAGTCAGCTCTATCGAGCTTCTGGAAGCAGTAAGCTTGGTCGACTCGAGTCCAGCGCAGGCGTCTCCTACCGTCGAACCGACGGCATCTCCGCCGCAAATTCCAGCCGGGGAAATCAGGAGGACGATGCCTATGAAAACTTCACGTTCGATACGCGGCAGGGACTGACAGTCGGAGAAGATGGACGCGCTGATGTCACTTTTCGTTTCACCGACTCGGAGGCCGAACTCGACGGATTCGACTTCACCGGCATACCAACGGACCTGCGGGACTTTGTTCAGGAGCGGGACAGCCTTACTGCAGCGGTCTCTCTGCGCAAGCCCGTGAACGAGTGGTTGACCCCCCTCGTCGAGCTGGCCGTGAGCGATGACGATACCACCGGAACCGACCCCGAAACGGACTTCAACAATTACGTCATCGACAGTCAGACCTTGACCGTTCGGACCCAACTTGATGCGGCTCTCGGAGATGACAATACGCTCACCGGGGGCTTTCAGTTCGAACAGCGTGAAGGGGTGAACCGCGGTTCCTTCGACGAAGAGCGGGACGTGCGTTCGTTTTACCTGCAGGACCAACAGGCGTTCGGTGATGAGCTATTCCTTACCGCGGGGATTCGCTTCGACAACCATGCCGGATTCGGTGAAGCGACGACCTATCGAACCACGGCGGCTTATCTCATACCCGACATCGGCAGTCGTCTGCATGGAAGCTTCGGAACAGGGTTCAAAGCGCCTTCCTTCAACGAGCTGTTTTTCCCCGGCTTCGGCAATCCGGATTTGGATGAAGAGAAAAGCTTGAGCTTCGACGTCGGCTGGGAGCAAAACTTGTTCGAAGAACAGGTCGTAGTCGATGCGACCTTCTTCTACAGCGAGTTTGATGACCTGATTGATTTCAACACCGAAACGTTCACTGCGGTAAATGTGAAAGAGGCTGAAGCGTACGGCTTTGAAACGACGCTCGAAACGGAACTCCATCCGGCTGTTCGCACGCTGCTTTCGTACACGTTTACGGAAAGCGAAGACAAGGCGACGGGAGCCTTGCTCTCCCGCCGCCCCCGCCATCAGGCAAGCCTGGATTTGTTTCTGCAACCTCAGGAGCGAATTGAAATTGTGACCACGCTACTGCTCGTGCACAGTCGTCGTGATTCGGGTGGCGTTCGGATGGATGACTACGAGCGCGTCGATCTGACTGCAAGCTACGAGCTGACACCGATGTTCGAGCCGTATCTACGGATTGAGAATCTGTTCGATGACGACTACGAGGAGATACCCGGCTACGGAACGCCCGGGTTTTCAGTGTATGGCGGTTTGGCGTTTCATCTTTAGCGTTCCTGTGCTCCTTGCCGTCGCCTTGTGCGGCGGCAAGGAGGCGCGGGGAGATACCGAGGTGCGCCGCATCGTCTCGCTAGCGCCCACCCTGACGGAGGTGCTTTTTGCGATCGGCGCGGGAGACAAGGTAGTCGGAGTTACTCGGTACTGCGATTATCCTCCGCAGGCGACCACACTTCCGCACATCGGGGGAATTGTTGACCCGCTCTATGAAAAGATTGTTTCGCTGCGCCCCGACATGGTCGTCACGTTGACGGAGCACGGCAGCGTTCGCCGAGAGCTGGAACGCCTCCGAATTCCGTCATTGACGTTTCATCATCACGATACGTCAGGGATCATCCAGTCAATTTCTGTCCTCGGCGAACTTACGAATCATCAAGACCGTGCGGCCACGTTGGCGAAATCGCTGCGAGATGCGAAAGAGCGAACTGCACATTGTGTCGCAGGCAAGCCTACTCCGCGGGTGTTAGTCAGCGTCGGCGGGCACGCCAGTTCCGGCGATTTGGAGAAAATATTTGTAGCAGGGAAAGATACCTTTTATGACGAGTTGGTCACGTTAGCCGGCGGTGAGAATGCCTACCGTGGTCCCGAGATTACCTACCCATCGGTCTCCCCCGAAGGAATCGTCATGATGAATCCCGATGTTATCATTGACCTGTTGCCGACGCCCACGGACGACGAACATCTTGCCCTGCTCCGAAAGCGATGGGAGCGGCTTTCCATCGTGCCGGCGGTGAAACACAATCGGGTGGTCGTGTTTGCGGAAGAGGTGATGGTGAATCCCGGCCCGCGGTTCGACCGGATCCTCTCCCGTTTTGTTCAGGTTATTCACCCCGAGCTTAGATGTGAGTCCACTGTCGACCGCGAGGGGGCGGCTAGCCTCTCCCCGTCCTTGGAGCGTTCGGAATGATCGAGGGCTTCGTCGACATTCGTGATTTAGAGGTGCGTCTGGGGGGCACCGTGCTGCTCGAGGGCGTTACTTGTGCCGTCCCGCAAGGGGCTTTTCTCTCGATCCTTGGCCCTAACGGAGCGGGAAAGACGACCTTGATCAGAGCCATGGCAGGATTGAACCGGTATCAAGGGAGTATTCGGTATGGCGGGACCGAGCTAGCGACGCTTCATCCGCGGGAACGAGCTCGCCGCGTTTGTTACGTGCCGCAACAATCCAATGGAGCCGTTCCCTTTCGCGTGTATGAGCTTCTGCAAATGGCTAGATATGCCCACGGCGGCACGTGGAGGGGGGGGGAGCGAATACCGCCTCAGGAGATTCGTGACACGTTGAGCCTCTGTCAGGCAGGCGAACTGGAGCAGCGGCTATTCTGCGAGCTTTCCGGGGGGGAGCAGCAAAAGGTATCGCTCGCCGCGGCACTGGTACAGGGGGGCGATGTGCTGCTGCTCGACGAACCGGGAACGTTCCTCGACCCTCGGATGGAGGATGAGCTGTTCGCAATCCTGTGCGAGCTTCGTGACAGTCGTGCCGTCACTATCTTCATCGTGACGCACGATATCAACCGTGCCTTGTTGTCGAGCAGCCATGTGCTGCTTTTAAAGGGCGGACGGGCACTGTTCTCCGGACCGGTCGGAACCATTGCCGACGGCGAGGCCCTGAAGGAACTATTCGACACCGACTTCCTGTTCGTGCCGCATCCCGAGACCGGTATTGCGATGGCTGTACCACGGAGGCGTAATGGCTGACTCAGGTTTGTCGAGCGGACCGGTATGGAGAGTGCTCGCCCTAGTCGGCGTGGCTATCCTGTGTCTACTTCTGGCTCCATTTCTTGGGCCGGTCCCGCTGTATCCCTCAGATGTTTTTCAAAGTCTGACAGGGGCCAATCCGGCGACGACAATCTTCTGGCAGATGCGCGTGCCTCGCGTCATGCTAGGGTTGCTTGCCGGCGCGGGGCTCTCGCTTGCCGGCGCGGCGTTTCAGGGTCTCTTTCGCAACGCCTTAGCCACTCCTTACACCCTCGGCATTGCAAACGGTGCTGCATTTGGCGCAGTGCTTTGTATTCGTCTAAATCTACAGTTCAATGTGCTGGGGCTGCCGGGCATCTCGTTGTTCTCACTGATCGGCGCTTCCCTGTCGGTCATACTGGTCTATGGTATCACCGTTCGAAGCGCGGACTTTAGCGGTCTGACGATGTTGCTCGCCGGAGTGGCGATCAGCCTGTTTTTCTCCAGCCTGATCCTGTTCGTCCAGTATCTCACCGACTTCAGTCAATCGTTCGAGGCGATTCGCTGGTTGATGGGTGGCCTTGAGGTATTGGGCTATGGTGACATCGCTGCTGCTGCGCCGTTTGTCGCGGTAGGCGGCGGTGTGCTGCTGTTTCTTCGGCGGGAGCTTGATTTGGTCTCGGTAGGAGACGACTTCGCTGCAAGTCGCGGTGTGGCTGTTCGGAACACACGGATGCTCTTGTTTGTTGCCGCTTCCTTGATGGTCGGCGGGGTCGTCGCGGTAACCGGGCCAATCGGCTTCGTCGGCCTGATGGTGCCGCATATCTGTCGCCTTCTGGTCGGGCCCCGGCACGGCGTGTTGCTTCCGGTATGTGCGCTCTTTGGCGGAGCGTTTCTTGTTGCCTGCGATTGCGTGGCGCGAACCATCATTGCCCCGGCCGAACTGCCCGTCGGCGTGTTGACCGCTTTACTCGGCGGCCCGTTCTTCCTGTGGCTGCTCCTTCGAGCGTCAAGACATGGCAGATTACTTGGAATGGGAGAGGCGCGGTGGTGATGTCAGCCGTGCGATGCTGTCCGCCATGCGTTCCGGCTCAAAGATGGGGAGTGAGCAACGCTTTGCAGTGCAGATAAAGGCAGCCGGACGGGGAAGCGTCGGGTACTGCACGTCGGAGTTCGGCAACGGAGCTTCAGCGCGATCAAGCCATTCGACGCGGCGGTACAGAGAGGGGTAGCGTAAAGCTTCGTGAAAGAGCAAGCGACTCTGCACATCTTCCTTGGGCCCCACTACGGTGATGTGAAGCGGGTCTAGGGCAAGCTCATCGGCGGCGGCGATAATTCCAGGCTCAGTCCGTGTGCGGAGGGCGACTCGTTTGGTGACGGCGTACTGCATCGTCCGGAGAGCGGTCGAGCGAAATTCCTCCGCGCCGGTATAATGAAAGATGCGATTGAGAAAGCGCACGACTTTGAGGTTCTCGCGAAGCTTGCGCGTTGGCGACAATACTTCTTCTGCCGAACGGACATGGGTGACACATCCGGGTCCGTCGGCTTCTGCACAGAGGTGGCGGTCGATGAAGGTAGCCGCCTGCCACGCTCGATCGAGATAGGCGCGTTTTGCCGTCACTTCATACAGATCAAGCAGGGCAGAGCCCATCGCCAGCGTGTCGTCGAGAAATGGGCCGGTCGAGTCGCTCTCGCCGTGGCGGAAGCTCCCGTCAGCATTCCCGCGTGTCGTAAGAATCAAACTCGCCGCTCGCTCCGCGCGTTCAAGCACCGTTTGATCGAGCGAAGCACTATACAACGCGGTCAGGGCGGAGATAACCCAGCCATTTTCGCGAGCATAAATGTGGGTGTCCACGGCTGGTATGCCTTGCGCTCGACGGTCCGCATCCGAAAGCCGAAAGTAGCCCTCGCTATGCACTCCTTTCACCACGTCAGCATCCTGACTGGTGTAGAAGGCACCGTCCGGTGAGAGAAGAAAGCTCTCTAGATAGCGAAGGACATCGCGAGCTGCCGTGGTGTACCGAGGTTCCTGCAGCAGCCATCCGGACCAGGCATAGTACTTCAGATTCCTGGCCTGGGTATGCATCACTTTCTCGAAGTGTGGGGAATCCCAGCCGTGTCGCGTGGAATACTGATACACGCCGCCCCAGACCGGATCGAACAGCCTGAGATTATTGTCCAACGTCAACCGGACTTGCTCAGCATCAGGACCGTTCGGTTTCTGAGCAGCTCTTCGCAGCAGCAACTCGGTTGACGCTTCCTCGAGAAACTTTTGGGCAAACCTGAGGCCGCCTTTTTTCCGGTCGAGGGACCGCGTATGCCTTGCTTCGAGTTCGGCACGAAGTTCCTCAGTGAGCACGGGGGAGGATGCAAATTCGAAACTCTCTTCTTGCGACTGCTCCGGACTCTGTGGTGCCGCTACGGCTTTTTCAAGCAAGGCCAAAAACGTATCGGGCTTGATAAATCCGGCGCGCTTCACCAGCTCGACGCCATCCGCGTTGAAGAGAATCGTCGCAGGCCAACCATACTCACGGTATCGATTGGAAAGATCCGGACGCGAGTCCTGGTCGACGCGTACCGCAATAAAATGTTTTGCCAGATACGAGGCGACCTGCCGATCCGAGTATGTCTCGCGGTCCATTACATGGCACCAGTGACACCACACCGCTTCCAGATCCAGCAACACAAGTTTGCCCTCGGCCTTCGCTTCAGCGAATACGGTAGAGGACCACGGTTGCCAGGCAACGGCTGTGCTGTCCGTGTTGGCGAAGGCCGACGACGAATGAAACAGCATGAAACCCACGAGAACGAGGGGAAGCGGCAGAAGGAGGGAGATAGGCGGGATTTTCATGGTGATCATTCCGTAGTGCGCATTTGGACGGAGGGTACCTTGAAGTTGGCGTCCATCTCTGTGTATTCGGGTACAATATCCAGTTTTCGTTCACCCCCAGGGGCTGCGGAGTAACCTACCAGAGCTATTAGAAACTCCGCTATCATCTTGCATCTGTCGCACTGTGCGGCGGTTGTGCAGATTCCGACGGCGTTTTTCCGGCGGCGTCACGCAGACGGGCGGCGGCGTGGAAGTCGACCAGGGCCTCTTTTTGGCGGCCAAGGGCTTTATAGATTCGACTTCGCGCCAAAAGTGCTGGTTCCGAGGGCGCCTCCAACCCGATCGCGGTTGAACATGCACGCAATGCAGCCTCGTTTTGGCGTAACTGTTCGAGCACGAGGCAACGGTCCAAGTGCAATTTCGAATCTGCCGGTGCTAGACGTATCGCCTCGTCAAGCGCAGCGAGCGCCTCTTCAGTTCGACCAGGAAGCTGGCGCAGGAGGTGCCCGAGGTGGTGATAGGAAACGCTGACTTGTGGAGCAAGTTTGATTGCCATGCGGTAGTCAGCTTCCGCCTCCGCAAGGTTCCGCAGCGGTTGATAGCTTCGACCGCGGCTAACATAGAGGCTCCCTAGGCGCGGCCGGAGCCGAATTGCTTTGCTGTAGAGGTTGACCGCTTCGCCATAGTTTTGAAGCTCATCCGCCTGGAAATCCGCACCTGCCTTGTAGATCCACCAGTTCTGCTCGCTTTGCGCGATTGCGCGGGCGTAGAGCTTTTCTGCAAGATCGTTATCTCCCGCAAGCCGCGCCTGTGTTGCGAAAAACGCAGGATACACGGCGGAGGAGGGGAAGAGTAGGAGCAGCCGCTCCCAGGAGCTTCGCACTTCCTTCCACACCTCGTGCTGGAGGAAATACTCCTCCCCATCGGAACGCGAGGCCACGAGCTCATGAGCTCGAGGAATGAGGGCGACAAGGGCGGTTCCGGAATCGGCTGTTTTCGCCATCCGGCGGGCATACCGCAGCAGCTCTTCGGATGAGGCTCCTTTGCGAGCTAAAAACGTGAGCCGCAAAAGCTGGAGCGATGGGGCATAGGGCGGTGCCGTGATTGCCCGCTCAAACAGGTCGTCCCAACGGGCTCTGTCATACTCGAGCTCGATGCCGAATCGCAGGAGGGTAGCCAGCGTAAGAAGGGATTGGGGTTCCTGGGCAAGCGCCAGAAGCAACTCTCGTTCACCCTGATGCAGGGTGTCAGGGGCTAGTCCGCGAGCCACGGCGCGGAGTGTCAGCGCGATGGCCGAGCGTGGGCGGTCCTCTACCCATTGGCCGAGAGCACGCAGCACTTCAGGAGAAAGGCTCTCGTCCGGCAGCGGCATGAACTCCACCAGGGCTGCAAGAGCTACCAGAGCACCGCCCGCCGTCCGAGCTTCGGAGTCAAGCGCTTGCTGCCAACGCGCCTCCGCCCGGTCGTAATCATGGGCAAGAAGCGCCTGCGTAAAGGCCTTTAAGTGTTCCTGAACTGTGGCGGAGGGGGCTGCCACCGGGTCGGAATTTGCAGCAGGCAAAAGGCCTGCCACGCTGATCAGTAAGAAGATCGCGAGAACTCTTATTCTCATGTGTTCTTGCGTGAATTTCGCCCTGAGAGGCGACTTTTGACAGTTCCTGTTTGGTGAACGGTACATGGACAGAAATAGTAAGTAAATGCTAATCAGAGGATTCTGTCCCGGCCGGTGCGCTGTGGCAGAGGCATGTCTGCAAGCGTTCGGCCGCAATTGCGGTAGATCAAGAGTAGCGAGGCGGTGACGAGCTTCGCGAGTGACATTTCAGTGAGGCGTTGTCGCGCCGATAGAGCGCGTTCGACCAGGGTATGAAATCCCCACAGGGCCGTATACTATTCATCACACCCCAGCCTTTCATGGCGCATCGCGGGAGTCCGCTGCGGGTGAAGGCCACCGTAGAGACCGTAGTCCAGTTGGGATACGAGGTCGATCTGCTTGCCTATCCGTTGGGTGAAGACATCGATATGCCGGAGGTGACCCTGTTCCGGGCGCCTGCGCTCCTTCCGGTAAGGAGCGTCAAGATCGGCGCTTCGCTTACCAAAGTCGTACTGGACCTTCTCTTGTTCTTGAAAGCGTTCGCTCTGGTCGTGCGGAGGCGATATGTGGCGGTGCACGGGATTGAAGAAGCCGCGTTTATTGCCGCAATTGTCGCTCGTGTCGCGCGAGTTCCGTACTTCGTCGACATGCATTCCTCGATGGTCGAGCAGCTTCGAGCCCAGCCCTCGACGAATCGGCCGTGGCTGCTGAACGCTTTCGGCAAGCTGTTTGCCCGTTGCGTCCGAGGTGCAAGCGGAGTTCTGACGGTGTGCGACGAACTGACGAACGAAATTCGTGGATCGTTCAAGACTCCGGCGTTCACCGCGATGGATCTACCGCTCGATGCCTGTCGTAACGTGAGCGATGCACAGGTGCAAGAGCTTCGGAAGGAACTCGGTTTGGAAAACCGTCGGGTGCTGCTTTATGCCGGTAACCTTGCGTCGTATCAGGGCGTCGAATTGCTGATTCGTGCTTTCGCGCATTTAATCAAAGGTTCCGCTCCGGCCGCAGCCAGTCTTAGCTTATTGGTTCTCGGTGGCGCTATCGAGGAGGAGAAAACTCGGCGGGAGTATGTCGCGCTCGCGGAGGAGCTTGGAGTGACTGCTTCAGTGGTCTTTCGACGTGCGGTACCGTCGGCCGAGACGGGAAACTATCTGGCGCTCGCAGATGTTCTTGTCTCACCACGGCTCACAGGGAGTAACACTCCTCTCAAGATCTACAGCTACCTGGTTGCGCGAAGGCCGATTGTGGCCACTCGTATCAGCTCGCATACCCAGGTGTTGACTGACGATTGTGCGTATCTTTGTGAGCCGGAAGTGGCAGCACTTGCGCAGGCTCTATGGCGTCCTTTCGAGAACTCTCCGGAGGCCATGCAGGAGCGCGAGGCCAAAGTCAGTCGTGCCAGTCGAATTATCGATTTGCGGCAGTGGCACCTCGCGTTTCACAAAGCCATCGCCAGCCTCTACACCCCGGTGGGGGCCTCCGTGGAGCTGGTCGAAGAGCGCTTCAGCCTCAACGCCAGCGTGAATTCGTAGAGTCCGGCGAAGAGGTCGCAACCATCCAACGGCCGTCAGCGCTCGTTATGGTGCATCGCCTGCTAGCGCTCCCCCTCGATAAGCAGCTCGACGCTGTCAACCGACCAGTCATAATGCCGATCTTGAGCTATCTGTAGCACGCGGATGCACCGGGCGGACACCGATTCGGGAAACACCACCTCGACCTGATGAGAGGGAAGGTAGTAAGGAAAACCGGCATCGGTATAGCGAATGGCGCCAAGCCAGGATGGGTGGCGTGCGACGGCTTGGAACTCTGCTGAGGCACTGTCGCATGCTTTACTGATCTCGATGGCAAGTCCTCTGGGGTAGTCCGTATAGAAGCGCTCCGCGCGAAGAGCGATGCCCCGGACGGGACGAGCTTCGGGAAGTTCGATTAGCAGCCATTCGTCTCCTGTTTGGAAGCCCCGTTCGCTTGACCAGCGAGTGCTCCGATCTTGATCAAGAACGTTGGTAAGCGCTTCGAGGTGACTTGAGGCCTGCAGGCGGGTTTCGGGAGGCAGCGCTAGGCTTCTCATGCTCTGTATCGCCTCTCGATCGCGTAAGATCCAAACGCCGTTGTCCCGTACTACCTGATACGAGGGCGAGATAACGACTGAGGCGAAGCGCTCTACCGATTCGTCGGCTGGGATGTGCGAAGACGCAGTGCGAGGCAGGGAAGTAAACACTCCCGCGAGAAGGACGAAGACAGCCAGGGAACGCCATCTCCCTGCGATTATCAGGGAGAAGCTCGCAAGCATCAACATACTAGCCGCTGTAACGGTCGACAGGGGCAAGAACAACCAGCCGGGAACAATCCGACGAATAGCTTGCAACGGCATCGCTTGCGCGTAGTCAGCAGCCCAAAGCGAGCTATCAAGCAGCAACAGCACAGACAAGACCCATGCCGTTTGGCGAATCCGATCACCGGGCTGCGAGATTGCACGGC